>DXZV01000011.1:0-8352 GCA_019419485.1 Collinsella sp. | reverse complement strand
CCCGCAAAGAGGCTCGTCAGTCCGTCCGTCATGGTCACTTCACCGTGAACGGCCGTCGCGTGGACATCCCGTCCTACCGCGTCAAGGCCGGCGACGTCGTCGCTGTCGGCGAGAAGTTCCGTGACCTCCTCCCCATCAAGGAGGCCCTGATTTCCTCCGAGCGCTTTGAGGTTCCTGGCTGGCTCGAGGTCGATATCGAGAAGCTGTCTGGTAACGTGCTCGCTCTGCCGACGCGTGAGCAGATCAGCGGTGATATCAACGAGCAGCTCATCGTCGAGCTCTACTCTAAGTAGTCCATCCGGGCTGCTGAGGCTGGAGGTAATACATGTCAGAATTCATTAGGCCTCAGGTTCAGGTCGAAGAGATCAACGAGACGTCTGCTCGTGTCTCCGTCGAGCCGCTCGAGCGTGGTTACGGCGATACGCTGGGTAACTCCCTTCGTCGCGTTCTTCTGTCCTCGCTCGAGGGTGCCGCTGTCGAGGCTATTCAGATCGATGGTGCGCAGCACGAGTTCATGACCATCCCTAACATGGTCGAGGATGTCACCGACATCGTCCTGAATGTCAAGGGTCTTGTCTTCAGGGCTCTCGGCACGACCGACGAGGCGACCGCCACCATCTCGGTTGACGGCCCCTGCGAGGTCACCGGTGCGGACTTCTTTATTCCGTCCGAGTTTGAGCTGGTCAACCCCGAGCAGCACATCGCTACGCTCACCGAGGGTGGCCATCTCACCATGAGCATGCGCATCGGCTATGGCCGCGGCTATGTTTCTGGCGAGGCCAACAAGCGCGATAACGATCCCATCGGTGTGATCCATGTCGACTCGCTGTACTCGCCGGTTTCCCGTTGCGCCAAGCTCGTTGAGGCTTGTCGTGTCGGTCAGCACACCGACTACGACCGCCTTGTCCTCGAGATCGAGACCAACGGCTCCATCGCCCCGCGCGACGCCGTGGTCCAGGCTGCCAATATCATCAACCAGCATATGGCCGCCTTTATGAACCTTGCCGAGACCCCCGAGGTCGAGGAGGAGGCTTCGATCTTCGCTCCCGAGGTCACCAACGACAACGCCGAGCTGGACAAGCAGATCGAGGATCTGGACCTTTCCGTCCGTTCCTACAACTGCCTTAAGCGCGCCAGCATTCACTCGGTCCGTCAGCTCGTTGAGTTCTCGGAGAATGATCTGCTCAACATCCGTAACTTCGGTGTTAAGTCGATCGAGGAAGTGAAGGACAAGCTTGAGTCCATGGGCCTGAGCCTGAAGGCTTAATGCTTCGCATATTTGAGGAGAAACTAGACCATGCGTCACAACGTTAAGAAGGGCCTGAAGCTCGGCACCGATGCGAGCCACACCAAGGCCATGAAGAAGAGCCTTGCTAAGGCCCTCTTCGAGAACGACCGCATCAAGACCACCGAGACCCGCGCTAAGGCGCTGCGTTCGGTCGTCGATCCGATCATCACCTGGGCCAAGAAGGGCGACCTGCACTCTCGTCGTCTGGCTATCGCCAAGCTCGGTGATAAGCAGCTCGTTGCCGAGATCTTCGACAAGGCTGCCCAGGGCATGTGGCAGGACCGCAACGGCGGTTACACCCGCATCATGAAGCTCGGCAACCGCAAGGGCGACAACGCTCCCATCGTTATCATGGAGCTCGTCACCGAGCCTTGCACGCCTAAGGCCAAGAAGGCTGCTCCGGCCCCCAAGAAGGCCGCTGCTCCCAAGAAGGTCGAGGCTGTCGAGGAGGCTCCTGCTGAGGAGACCGCTGAGTAGACATTCCGTCTGCATAGGCTATATTCGAGGGGTACGTTCGCGTACCCCTCTTTTTTTTGTCGCGATACCGTTACTTGTTTGTTGGGAGCGCCCATGACTGCGCCGTCTGATTTCAATTCGATTCCAGAGCTTGACGCCACGCTCGTATTTCGCGTGGCCTATGATGGCTCGTCGTATAGCGGATTTGCCGAGCAGCCGGGACAGACGACGGTTGCGGGTGAGCTGCGTCGAGCCATCGAGACGCTGCTTCGCCGTCCGATCGATCTGACGTGCGCAGGTCGTACCGATGCCGGCGTGCATGCCGTGGCTCAGTACATCAGCGTGCCCGTAACGGACGCTGAGCTCGCCCTTACGCGCCGTAGGTGGCTGCGGGCTATGGATGCCCTGCTGCCTAAAGATATCGCCATAAACGAGGTCTACAGGGCCCGTAAGGGCTTTTCTGCACGCTTTGACGCGCGTTCCCGTACGTATACGTACCGTATTGCCGATCGCGATGCGCGCCCCGTGCTGTCCCGTGGTGCCGTGTGGTGGCATCGCTATCCCTTGGACGTCGAGGCCATGTCTGCGGCCTGTCCCGCGCTTTTGGGTGAGCAGGACTTTAAGAGCTTTTGCAAGGTAGCCTCTGCCGTGGGCAAGCCTACGCACCGCTGCGTGATGCGGGCCGAGTTTGGCCATGAGGTGGCCTTTGGCGAGGATATCCTGACGTTTACCATTGAGGGCAACGCATTTTTGCATTCGATGGTCCGAACGATCGTGGGCACGCTTGTCGAGATTGGCATGCATCGCCGCGAACCCGAGTGGATGCGCGAGGTCATCGACGCTTGCGACCGTTCCGCTGCGGGCCCCACGGCTCCTGCCTGCGGCCTTACGTTTATGGGCGTGGATTACGATCCCGCCGAGCTTGTCGTGCTCGACTAGGGGAGGGCTCGACGCGTCGTGCGTCGACGCCTGTCATCTGTGGGCTGCACGTGTGCAACATCTGTTCTTGGCGTGCAATACAACCGGTGTCTCATTGCTTTTATTGCCGGGGTGTACCATGAACCACGATTTGATTCATTGCTGTCGAGAGGACGGATAACTTGGTTCGACGTGGCTCGCATCCGCGACTTTCGGTGATCCTTGTGGTAGAAGGTTCGCCCAGCTATGCGATGCGTGCGCTCGAGAGTATCCAGAACCAAGACCTCTACGATTTGCAGATTGTCGTTGTCTGCCGCGATGCTGCGCCCGGTGTGCGCCATTCGCTTCAAGTTGCTGCCGACAGGGACATCCATATTGATTTGATTGACGTCGAGGACGCGAAGCGCGGTGCTTGTCTTCGTGCCGGTTTTGCTGCCTCGCGCGGCTCTCAAATCATCGCTATGAACGCCGATGAGTGGCTTGCTCCGCAGTCCCTTTCCAAGATGGTCGATATCGCGTGCGATACAGCGGCAGACATGGTGTTCCCCACGGTGTCGCTCGACCGCTATGATGCACATCGAGAGCGCCATTCGCGCGTCTTGGATGCTACTCATATTTCCATTGATAGCAAATCTTCGATGGTGGCTGTGCTGCCTCAGTTGATTTTAGGCGGCCTAGTCGCTCAGACCTCTGGCGTGATGTACAGCCGCTCGCTGTTTGAGGCATGCCTGTCGCGCGGCAAGGCGTACCGTACGGTTGAGTTTATGGCTTATGCGCTCTCGCAGGCACGATTCGTGTCCGGCTGCGGCGACGCTTGTTTCCACGCGGTGGCACCTAAGCTTACAGATGCCTTTGATCCCACCATGTATGCCAGGATATCCGATGACACTCGAGCGCTCGACGAGCTTGCGGACTCACTCTCGGAAGCAGATAGCGGTGGTCGGCTCAAGCTGGCAAGCCAAAAGTTCTACTTTGCCGGACTGGTCGCCTGCATCGAGAATTTGTGTCTGAGCCCGCATGGGGTGTCGTCAATTGAGCGTTCCGCCCGCATGCGTGATATGCTCGAGGCGCCTCGAACCCGTCAGATGGTCGCCGCGCTCAAGGACAACCATCGGGGACTCGGTCTGTTGTTTGGGCCGATCGCCAGCGCCAAGCCCACGCGCTGCGTGATGTGTACGCATCTGGCAGCTTTTCTTAACCGGACGGGTGCAAAAACCGCCTAAACGGCTCATTTCGAAACAAATTTGCATAGAATTGTTTCGAAATGCGTTCTTATACACAAAAGCCTTCAAATAGCGTTAAACTATTCAATCACTGATTGATTGTCTCCGCCATCTTTTGGAGAGAGGGTTTGTATGGCTAAAAAACGCAATGGGCGCCAGGATGCCATTAGAGATATTGTGCGCAATAAGGACGTCCGTACGCAGCGCGTGCTGGTCGATGAGCTCCGTGCTATGGGCTTTGATTGCACGCAGGCGACTGTCTCTCGCGATATTGCCGATATGGGGCTGCGTAAGCTCCCCGAGGGTATCTATGTTCTGGCAGAGGACCTGCACCTGCAGCGTATGGTTTCCGAGCTCGTAACGGGCGTTTTGCGTACCGATAATCTGGTTATGATCAAGGCTCAGCCTGGCACGGCTTCCGGCATCGCCGCCGCCGTTGATGCGGCAGAGTTGCCCGATGTGCTTGGCTCGCTTGCCGGCAACGATACGATTTTGGTTATTGCCCAGACGGCCGAGGACGGCGAGCGTCTCGAGGCGCTGATCAATAAGCTGAGCAATTCTCGCAAGTAGGCGTGCGGGTCGTGCGCTCGGCACTGCGTGCGCTGACATAGCGGCTTGTAAGGGGTATCGACGTTGGTCGGTACCCCCTTTTTTGTCTGCCGGTATAAAGACCGCCCATCAGGTCGCTTCAAACTAAAAGGCCCCCGAGCAGTTCAATAGGCTGCTCGGGGGCCTTGTTGCTTATGGCCGGATGATTTCTAGCCGACCGTATCGTCAGGCGTGGGTGAGGGGTCGGGAGTGGGCGTAGGCGTAGGCGTAGGCGTGCCGCCATCGCCGCCGGTCGAACCACCAGTGGAGCCGCCCGTCGAGCCACCGGTCGTACCGGTGCCGCCGGTGGTGTCGCCGCCCGTGGTCTCGGTGGTCGTGGTCGTCGTGGTAGTCGTCGTGGTGGTTTCCTCTTCGTCCTCGTTCTCGTCCTTGTCGTCGTTCTCCGTCTTCTTGGTGTTGTTGGTGCCGTAGAACTTCCAGACGCTGTTGTTCTTGTAGGTGGGAGCCGTTCCGGTCGCAAACTCCTCGCGCTCGGTACCGGTCAGAACGGTGTTCATAAACTGCTTAAAGACAGGCAGGTTGGTGCTGTCGCCCAGCAGGTCTGTGCCGTATTTTTGGATGGGGATCTCGCCCGCGGAATAGCCGGTCCACAGGGCGCACGCCAGCTGCGGGGTATAGCCGCAGAACCACAGGTTGGTGGTGTTGTCGGTGGTGCCCGTCTTGCCGGCATAGGGCTGGTTGACGCTCAGGGCACCGGCAGCACCCGTACCGCCGCCCTGCATGACGCCGGACAGAACATCGGTGACCGCGGCGGCCTCGCCCTCGGTAAGCACCTGTGAGGGATTGTCGGTGTGCTGGTACAGCACCGAGCCGGTGCGAGAGTCAATCTCGGTGATGGCGATCGGCTGGCGATAGTAGCCGCCGTTGGCAAACGTCGCGTAGGCGGCGGCCATCTCGAGCGGCGAGATCGAGCCGGTGCCGAGCGTCATGACGGGAACGTCCTCGATGTTGTCCTTGGCGGGATCGATGCCGAGCTTTTTGACGAGCGAGATGATCTTGCTGTTGCCGACGGCTTCCGCCACCTGGATGTAGCCGGTGTTGGAGGAGTATGCCGTCGCCTGCTTAAGCGTGATGTTGCCATAGCTATGGTTGGCGTAGTTTTGGACCTCGGTCGTGGTGCCCTTGGCCTTGAGCGGCGAGTTGCAGTTGAGGGTGACGTTGGGGCTCATGCCGTTTTGGATGGCAGTTGCCAGCGTAAAGGCCTTAAAGGTGGAGCCGACGGGACGCTTGGCCGTGGCATGGTTTACGTGGTTCTCGTCGGCGTTGTAGTCGTAGCCGCCCACCATGCACTTGATGTAGCCGGTCTTGGGGTCGACGACGACCATGCCCATGTCCAGGCCGTCGAGCGAGAGCGTGTCGAGCTGCTCTCGGACGGCATTCTCTGCCACCTGCTGCATCGTGGGGTCGATGGTGGTCTTGACGGTCAGGCCGCCCTTAAAGAGCACGTCGGTCGAGAACTCCTGCTCCAGCAGCTGCTTGACATAGGCGACAAAGTAGGGCTGCGAGTATACGTCGACGCCGCTGCCCGAAATCTCGGTCACGTTGAGGGTGATGGGCTCGGCCTGTGCGGCATCGTGCTCCTCCTGCGTGATGTGGCCCAGGCGCAACATGTTGTCAAGGACCTTGTTGCGACGGGACAGCGCCAGGTCGGGGTTGACCGTGGGGTCGTACTGCGAGGGCGAGTTGGGAAGGCCGATGAGCAGTGCGGCCTCGCTCAGGGTGAGGTCGGCGGCGCTCTTGGACAGATAGGTTTCGGCTGCGGCCTCGATGCCGTAGGCGCCGTGGCCGTAATAGATGGTGTTGAGGTACATCATGAGGATCTCGTCTTTGGAGTACATGTCCTCCATCTTGATGGCGATGTAGGCCTCGCGCACCTTACGCTCGATGGTCGAGTCGAACTGCTCCTCCTGCAGGATGGTGTTGCGCACCAGCTGCTGGGTGATAGTCGAGGCGCCTTCGTGCCCGCCGCCGAGGGTTGCCACCGCAGCACGCGCGATACCCCACAGGTCGATACCGCCGTGCTCGTAGAAGCGCTCGTCCTCGACGTCAACGGTGCCCTGCAGCACGTAGGGGGAGACCTCGTCCTTGGTGATGGACTTGCGGTTTTGCGTGTAGAAGCTCGCAATCTTGTTGCCGTTGCAGTCGACGATCTCGGTGGGCTCGCTCACCAGATACGCGTTGGCGTCGGTGTAGTCGGGCAGATCGGACAGCCAGCGGTTGACGTTGCCGACCATGCCGATGCCAAACGCCACGCCCGCGATAAGCAAAAAGCCCAAAAACGAGAGCAGGATTATGGGCAGAGCATGCGTCTTTGAACGGCTGCGTCCCTGTCGTTGGCGAGGACCCATATATTGACCTCCAGGTATGTCGTGCCGGACGGTGGATGTGCCGTCGGGGCAGGATGGACATAAGTTATTACACGATAAACCAAACGGGGCGCGCGAGGCCTCGTGTATGCTGGAAGACGGCATTTTTCAGAGTGAATGCATACCTTGGTAAGGAGTTTGTCGATGGCGATTCGGACGATGGGGCCGAGCGGACAATACGAGACTGGATTGGATGCTGCCGGTGCGGCGCTGCCCGAGCTGCTGGCGCCGGCGGGCGGACTCAACCAGATGCTTGCGGCCATCGCCGCGGGTGCCGATGCCATCTATGCGGGGTTGGGCGGCTTTAACGCCCGTGTGAGCGCCCATGGCTTTACGGATGACGAGTTTGCGCGCGGCTGCGCCGTGGCGCATGCCCATGGCGTGCGTGTGTACGTAACGCTCAACGTGTTCGTGTTTGACGATGAGTTGCCCGACGCGGTGGCGTTGGGAGCTCATGCACTGGAGTTGGGCGCCGATGCTCTGATTGTCGCCGATGCCGGGTTGGCCTGCGCGCTGCGCGCGGCGATTCCCGGGGTCGAGATTCACCTGTCCACGCAGGCGGGCGCTCATAGCGAGAGCGCCGTGCGGCTTGCCGCCGATGAGCTTGGGGTCGAGCGCGTGACGACGGCACGCGAGCTGACGGTCGACGAGATTGCGGCGCTATGTGCCACGGGCGTGCCCATCGAGGTATTCTGCCACGGTGCGATTTGCATCGGCTATTCGGGGGCGTGCGAGTTCTCGGCCCTGCGGCGTGGGCGCTCGGCGATGCGCGGCGACTGCACGCAGCCGTGCCGTTTGGCGTACGACCTGGTGGACGAGGCTGGACAGAGCGTTGTCGCCGTCGAGGGAGATCGCCTGCTGTGCCCGCGTGACTATCTGGGTATTGCGCATCTGCCCGAGCTTGTAGATGCCGGCGTGGCGTCGCTCAAGATCGAGGGGCGCATGAAGAACCCTGATTACGTATTCAACGTGGTGCGGGTGTGGCGCCGGGCACTCGATATGCTGTGCGACGGCGCGTGGGACCCCGGTGCCGTGGAAGAGCTCGAGCGCGAGCTGGGAAGGTCGTTTAACCGTGGGTTTACCGATGCGTACCTGCGAGGACGTTCGGGTGCCGAGCTTATGAGCTTTGAGCGTGCGATCAACCAAGGTGTGCGCGTGGGACGCCTGGTGGCCGTTGGCCACGAAGAGGTAACCGTTGAGCTCGATGCCGCCGTGGCGGCGGGTGACACGCTCGAGATTCGGTTCTATCCGGGTGCCGACGCGCGTCCCGATGTGCCCAAGCGCTGGCCGCAGGTGCCCTGTCCGGTGGATGCCGCGGCGGGGGAGCGCGTCGTCGTGCATTGCAAGCGTAAGGTTGACACGGGCTGCGAGGTGTACCTGATTCGCAGCGCCGGCGTGTTGGATCAGACGGCGGCGGTGTTGGAGCGCATGCGGGCCGAGGCGGATGCGATTGCGCCCGTTGCGCGTGCCGTTGAGGGGCTGCCCTTTGAGG
>DXZV01000109.1 GCA_019419485.1 Collinsella sp. | reverse complement strand
GTCATAGGACCGCGGCGCTGACCCCAGCGCTTGATGCGACCCTGGAAGCCCTTACCCTTGGAGGTACCGATGACGTCGACCTTCTCGACATCAGCGAAATCAGCGACGGTGACGACCTCGCCGACCTTGTGCTCCTCGCCGTTCTCGACGCGGACCTCACGAAGGAAACGGACAGGCTCGACGCCAGCCTTGGCGAAGTGACCAGCCATGGGCTTGTTCACGTTCTTGGCCTTGATGTCGCCGAAACCGATCTGGACGGCGTCATAGCCGTCGGTTGCCTGAGTTTTAACCTGCGAGACAGCGCAGGGGCCAGCCTGGATGACCGTGACGGGAACGACGTTGTCGTCCTCGTCCCAAACCTGGGTCATGCCAATCTTGCGGCCGAGAATCATGCTGATCAAGATATGATCCCAACTCTCGCGTGGTCTTGGGACAATGCGTACACCACCGAGCGTACGCCCCTAGAGGACCACTACTTACACGACGTGCTCCCCAGCCTTGTATTGCGTCCGGACTACCTGACAACCCTATTAAGCAGGCATTTTGTCCAGCCAGAATACTCCCCTGGTTTCACACAGCTGTTTAGTATACACGGCTGCGGGCGTATCCATCGAGATTCATATTTCACTCACATTGTTTACGCAGGTAAAGTGCGTGGATGGCTCCCGAGCACGGCGGAGGGCCGGAGAAATATATTAAGGTCCCTGCTCTACAGTCCTGCGCAAGACGGAGAGCACATTAAGTGCTCTCCTTTGCGTGCGGAACTCGCGATGACCTTAATATATTTCTCCGGCCCTCCGCCGTGCTCGGGAGACGACACGTTGATGTCTGCTTAACTCTGCTCGCTCAGGCTAATGACTTTGTTGGGGGTCCACTATTTGCTGGAGGGTGAACTTGCATTGCATTGGCTCGCCCTCTACTTGTGGCTCCGCCTCATCAAAATCGAAAATCATAATGGCGCAGTTGGGGAGTTTTGTTGGGAGCTCGAAGCCCTCTGGGGCTGCAGCCTTGATGAATTGGCGGCTGGCGCTGCCGTGGCTTACTGCTAGGAGGGTTTCGATGCCCTCGGCGCCCATGAGATTGGTGAGGGTGCCCACCATGCGCTCCTGCAGGGCATGGCTTCCTTCTCCGCCAAATGGGATCAGGTCCTCGCCGGGGTCCCAGACGTCGGTGGGTAGGGCGTCGTGGGGGCCTTCTTCGAAGGTGCCGTAGCTGCGCTCGATGATGCCTTCGCAGGGCTCGACTGCTGCATCCCGGCCGAGGAGTTCGGTTGCGACGAGACTTGCCGTGTCCATGGCTCGGCCTAAGGGCGAAGAGACCACTTTGTCGGGGACGACGCCGTGGCCCTTGAGCCATGTGGCTGCCATTCCCGCTTGCTTGCGGCCCAGATCGGTCAACGGAGAATCGCAGCGGCCCTGGACGAGCTTTTTAACGTTGAATTCTGTCTGGCCGTGGCGGAGTAGATATAGACGCTTCATGCTCTCCCCTTCTGTATAACTTGCTTTGCTGGCACAGCCCTACTCGTGGGTATGGCCTACGTAGTCTTCGTCGATCGTGATCTTGGCGACCGACTTGGGATATTCCGATTCGACCCGTTTCGCCAACGCGTGCTTTAGGTCCTCGGCGTTCATCGCCAAATCCGAGGGTCGCACGCAGTCAAAAATCACATTGGTGTGCGTGGGGCCCGGAACACAGCGCAGGTCGTGGATCGAGAGGCGGCTATCGATCTCTTGAGCCATAGCGTTGATGCGCAGACGCATGCTCGCCACTTTGGGGTCGTCGGTCACGATGGGATCGTAATGGAGCGTGACGATCATGCCGTCTTCGTTTCTAAACGACTGCTCGATGTTATCGAGCGTGTCGTGACATTCCAGCGGGCTGGCCTCGGCTGCCATCTCGGCGTGGGCACTTGCGAACTTCCTGCCTGGGCCGTAGTCGTGAACCATCAAATCGTGAACGCCCAAAACGCCGGGGTAGCTCATGATCTTGTCTCGGATGTGCTTGACCAGCTTAGGATCGGGTGCCTGGCCCAAAAGCGGGCTCACCGTATCTTGGATGAGCTCAAAGCCGCTCCAGCCAATATAGGCGCCAACGGCAAGGCCGACCCATGCATCAAGATTGATGTGCGTCACCTGCGAAACAATTGCGCACGCCAGCACAGCACCCGTGGCTAGGACATCGTTCTTTGAGTCCTGAGCGGTCGCATGCAGCGTCTCGGACTCAATACGATCGCCGAGCTTTTGGTTGAGGGCCGCCATCCACAGCTTAACGACCATCGAAAGCGCAAGGACTGCCACCAGGGCAAGCGAGAACTCGACAGGTTCGGGGTGGATGATGCGCTCCACCGAGGACTTTACCAGTTCGAGGCCAATGAGCAGCACGAGCGCCGCCACGACTAGACCCGAGAGGTACTCGTAGCGACCGTGGCCGTAAGGATGCTCGGGGTCGGCCGGCTTGGTCGCCAGCTTAAAGCCCAGCACGCTCACGATGTTCGAGCTGGCATCGGACAGGTTGTTCATGGCATCTGCCACGATCGAAACCGATCCCGACAGCACGCCAATTACGCCCTTCGCAGCACAAAGCGCAACATTGGCGAGAATACACACCACGCCCGTCAACGTGCCCACGCGCGCACGGTCGCCCTGCGCACGACGAACAATCCACTCAACCATCTATATCCGCCCCCACGGTACTACCTATATATCTATTGCTCAAACGGATTGTAGTGTAGCCACTTTGCCCCACAGATACAAAAAGGCCGCAACCCACACGGGCCACGACCTTGGAACATGACAAAGAAATCGCCCTTTGTCGCACGGGTTTATGCGCTTGCTTCGGCCACGCTCTTCGAGGTTTCGGGTGAATCAGCTCCGTCCCCCGTCGCCTGCCCCTTCGCCGGCACCACGCCAAAGCAGTAGCTCAGCGCCGCAGACACCGCAAATGCCACACCGCCGGCAGCGCAGCACCACAGCAGATTCGAGATGCCGCCCGTGGCAAAGCCAATGACCATAAGAACATTCGTCATACCGATGGTATAAGCCGTAACGTGGCCTACGGCCGCAACAAGGCCTCCGACGGCGCCGCCAACGGCCATGCACGTCAGACACCTGCCATATTTAAAGCCGCATCCGTACAGCGCCGGCTCGCTTACGCCGCCAAGAATACCCGAGATCGAATAGCCCAGCATGAGCGCCTTCTCGTCCTTATCCGCAACGCGGAGCGACGCGCCAAAGGGCATACCCCAAACGGCGAACGTTGCCATCGTCGCGGCGATCAGGATGCACGAATCCGTTCCCACACTCATAAACTGCGCATAGGCGAGCGATAGGACAACGTTGCTGACACCCGCGATCTTAAGAAACTCCCAGCCCGCGGCAAGCCCCATGAGCGTGAGCAGCGACACGATGCCACCGGAATTGCCAAGCATAAACATAAGCTGTCCCAACAGCATGCCCAGATAGCTGCCTGCCGGCGCCGTAACACACAGCGACACCGGAACCATGACAAGCATGGTTGCAAACGGTACAAAAGAAAACGCCACAGCCTGAGGGATAGTGCGCTTAAAGAAACGCTCCACCTGCCATAGCACGGGCACCGAGATGAGAACCGGAATAACAGTCGTCGTGTAATCGTTGACCGGCGCGGGAAGTAGACCATACACGAAAGTCATCGATGCCCCCGTCGTCGATGCGGCATCAACGAGCTTAAGCAGATCGGGCACAATCAATACGCCGCCCAGCATCATGCCCAGCTGCTCCGAGCAACCGAGCTGGCGGGCAGCGGCCCAACCAAGATAGATGGGCAAAAAGTAATAGCCAGCGTTATACAGCCAGCTGTAAAACAGGCGATAGATTTCGGAATCGGCAGGCCATAGACCAAGCATGCCTTCGCCCATAATGACGGCAACGGTGCGGAACAGCGCCGCGCAGACAATAAACGGCAACGCCGACATCATGCTTTTGGACAGATAGTCCACCACGGCCATGGCGTTTGATGAAACCGTCGTTGTAAACGAGGTGTTAGAAACTTGTGACATGGAACGCCTTTCCCAATGTGACATGCGGACTGTCCCTTTGTCACATCGTGCGGTACTGACCGATTGCGCGGTACTTTTCGTAGCGGAGGTTTGTGAGGGTCGCGTCGTCGAGCTGCCCAAGCGTATCGAAGGCATCAAATGCCGAGGACATGACGACACCGGCGATCTCCTCATGCGACAGGCCCCTATCGTCAACAATGCCGTCGATGATGCCGAGCGCCAACAGATCGGGGGCCGTGAGCTTAAGCGCCTCAGCGGCCTCATTCGCGCGCTCGGTATCCTTCCACAGGATCGACGCACAGGCCTCGGGGCTCACGACCGAATAGGCCGAGCTCGAGAGCATCAGGATGCGGTCGGCCACGGACAGCGCCAGCGCGCCACCAGAGCCGCCCTCGCCCGTCACCACCGAGACAATCGGCGTCTTAAGGCCGCTCATCTCCATGAGATTCTGGGCAATCGCCTCGCCCTGGCCGCGCTCCTCGGCACCGATGCCGCAAAACGCGCCCGAAGTATCAACCAGGCACAGAACCGGCCGACCAAATTTCTCGGCTTGGTGCATCAGGCGACGTGCCTTGCGGTAGCCCTCGGGATGTGCCATACCAAAGTTGCGACGCATGCGCTCTTTGGTCGTGGTACCGCGCTCGATGGCGATAACCGTCACGGGTCGCCCGTCTTTCCAGCCGATGCCGCCCACCACGGCAGCATCGTCGCCAAAGTAGCGGTCGCCGTGCAGCTCTACGAATCCGTCGAGACCCAACGAGATCATCTCGCCTGCCGTGGCGCGGTTCGCCGAGCGAGTCTGTTTGACGATTTCGAGCGCGCTTTTTGGTGCGGCCGAGCGCTTAAACAAGTGTCCCAGCTTTTTGTCGCGACGACCCGTATGCACGATCTCATGCGGTGCCCCCAGGCCGGGCGCGTGCCCTTCGTGCAGCGCCAGCAGCTCGCCTACCGTGAGCGCAATCTCACCACGCGGAACAACGGCATCGCAAAAGCCGTGCTCCAGCAAAAACTCGGAACGCTGAAATCCCTTGGGCAGACGCTTGTGCATGTTCTGCTCGATCACGCGCGGGCCGGCAAATGCCGTCAGGGCATCGGGCTCGGCCAGGATAATGTCGCCCTCCATGGCAAAGCTCGCGGTTACACCTCCGGTCGTGGGATCGGTGAGCACCGTGATATACAGGCCGCCCGCCTCGCTGTGGCGCCTAACCGTCGCAGAAATCTTGGCCATCTGCATGAGCGAGGTCACGCCCTCCTGCATGCGGGCGCCGCCCGATACGGTAAAGCCAACGACCGGCAGCCCCAACTCGGCCGCGCGCTCAAAGACACGACAGATCTTCTCGCCCACCACGGAGCCCATTGAGCCCATCATAAAGTTGGCATCCATAAAGAAGAGCGCGGTATCGCAGCCGCAGATTTTGCCCCTGCCGCACACAACGGCATCGCGCTCGCCCGAACGCTCGCTCACGCTCTTAAGCTTGTCGGCATAACCGGGAAACGAGAGGAAGTCCTTCGACGCCAGATTGGCATCCCATTCCTCAAAGGTACCCGCGTCGACCGTCATGCGCATGCGCGCGCGACCGCTCACGCGAAAGTGTTTGCCGCAACGAGGGCAGACCTCGAGGTTGTCGTGCAGGCGCGCCTCATCGATCACACGGCGGCACTCCGGGCATTTGACAAACACGTGGCGCGCGGGGAACTCGGCGCACGACTCGGTTATCGGCCCCTCAAGGACATTGACCGTCTTCGCTTTTCTATTCATCAGCATAGAGATGCCCCATCAGATCGGTGTGATACATGCCCGACAAAAACTCGTCGTTTGCCAGCACGTCGAGCTGAAGCTCGCTATTTTCGCTCACGCCCTCAATCACGAGCTCGCCCAGGGCCGAGCGCATCTTGCGAATGGCACCGTCACGCGTGGGCGCGCACACGATGAGCTTGCCGAGCATGGAGTCGTAGTACGGCGGAACTTTCGCTCCGGTAAACATGGCGGAATCCCAGCGCACGCGCGGACCACCCGGCACACGCAACGCGGTGACCGTTCCACATGACGGTAGAAAGTCCGGCGTTTCGGCATTGATGCGGCACTCCATGGCGTGGTT
>DXZV01000108.1 GCA_019419485.1 Collinsella sp. | reverse complement strand
GGACTAAGGAAACTGCCATGAAAAGACTCCCCCGCCTTGCGTTAGCCGCCGCGTTGTTTGCCGGCGCGCTCGCAGGCATCCCAAGCCTCGCTTTCGCGGGGAACCTGCCCGCCGCCATTGACGGCTCCGTGGCCGTCATGCACACCAACGACATCCACGGCAGCTACAAGTACAGCTACAACGAAAGCAAGGGCACCGGCACCGTCGGCTTCGACGGACTGGCAGTTCTCTATAGCGCCCAGGGCAACGCCCCCGATCTTTTGCTCGATGCGGGCGACACCTTCCACGGACAGTCCTTCGCCACCATGAGCGAGGGTAAGAGCATCGCCGAGCTCATGGACACCTTCTATGCAGACGGCTACGACGCGACCACGCCAGGCAACCACGACTGGAGCTACGGCGCGGACAAACTCCGCACCATGACCGGCTACAGCACCACCGGCACGCCCTTCGCCATGCTCTGCGCGAACGCGAAGTCTACGAGCGGCGTATGGAGCTCGAGCATCACGAAGACGCTCAACCGCACTTGGAAGGACGGCGAGGACAGTTCCACGTTTAACTACAAGATTAAGGTCGGCGTCATCGGAGCCATGGATGAGTCGCTAGGTTCCTCGCTGCGCGCGGACCTGGTCGCGGGCACCAGCTTCTCGAGTGCCGCGAACGCCATCAATACCGAGGCAGAGCAGCTGCGCAAGGAGGGCTGCGATGTTGTTGTGTGTATCGCGCACACGCTCGACGCCAAGACCTTTGCCACACAACTCGCCGGCGTCGATGCCCTTATCGCAGGCCACGAGCACATCAACCTTAACGAAAAGGTGACGGGAGCCGACGGCAAGACGATCCACGTTGTCGAGGCAGGCAGCGCCTTTGCCGAGGTGGGGCTGCTTTCCATTCCGTACAGGTACGACACGAATGGCACCGAGACGACCAACGATGACACGGTCACGGTCCCTGCAGACGGCAGCGACGAGAGGCTCTACACCGCCAAGAACGTTAACGACCTTTTGACAAACCCCGACAAGGGCTCCGACTACCAAAGCCGCCTTGAAGACGTCCGCAACAAGATCAAGCCGCTCGACGAGGCCTTTGAAAACGAATCGAACAAGGTGCTCGGCACATCCGCCACCAACTATTTCTACGGCGAGGACGCCGCAGGCACGCATGGTTGGGAAATGGTGCGCACCACCGATTTCCGCCCCAGCAAGGAGGGCGACACCACCAAGGCCCAGACCATCGGCCACGTGATTTGCGGCTCCTATCTTGCCCTGACGGGCGCGGACCTCGCTATCGAAAACGCTGGCGGCATCCGCGGCGGCATCGCGGCGGGCAACGTGCCCGCCGGCAACGCCATCGCCATCTCGCCCTACGGCAACACCGTGGAAACCTGGACCATGACCGGCGCGGACTTCCTCGCAGCACTCGAGCACTCGCTGCAAATCAGCGACGAGTGCAATCACAGCTACGAGCTTCAGCAAGCCTACGTGGCAGCCGGCCATACCGAGCAGGAGGCGCAAGACAAGTACAAGTGGCGCGATGACTCTGGCAGCGTTCTCTCCTTTGGCGGCATCAGCGTGACGATTGATTGGACGCAGCCCGAAGGCAAGCGCATTGTGAGTGCCACACTCACCAAGGACGGCAGTACGCTCGACCCCGCCAAGACCTATACCGTCGCCACCAACAACTACATCATTACCAACACGACCGACTTTCCCACCTTTGCACACACCACCAAGTACACCGAGTGGGGCACGTGCGAGGCGGCGCTGAGGGCGCTGATTGGGCAGAACGGCTGGGAGAGCAAGATGGCCGGGCTCGCCGGCACCATCGGCTTCGGCTCCGCAGCCGTGGACCCCACGCCCACACCGGCCCCGACGCCTAAGCCCTCGCCTAAGACGGACACGACGACCACGAAGGTCATCACCAAGAAGACGACCGGTAAGCTCGCCGCAACGGGAGACCGCACGCTGGCAGTAGTTGGCGCGTGCCTTATCGGCGGCATCATCGTCATCATGCTCGGTATTATCTGGAAGCGTCGACGCTAAGCTACACCGCCGGACCTTACAGCCCCGCCGCGTAAACCTTATATCGAGCACAGAAGCCCGTCCGAATTTGATCGGACGGGCTTCTTGGTGGGTATCATGGTTGAACGATCATTAGGAGGTTTTCCCTACATGGAATTGTTTGAGCCGATTCTTCATTTCTTTGAGCAACGGTGGGTCCACAACATCATCTGGGCCGTCATCTTGGCGATAGGCACCGCCGTCGCCGCCAAGGTCGTATCCAAGACCCTGCACCACCTACTCAGCCGAGACGATAACCCCCTTCCGGCATCGAGCATCTTCATCAACATCGCGCGCGCCGTTATCTGGATGATCGGCGGCAGCTTTATCCTCGACAACTGCTTTGGCATTAACGCAAACGCCATCGTCGCCGCTCTTGGCGTCGGCGGCATCGCCATCTCGCTCGGCTTTCAGGACACGCTGTCAAATCTTATCGGCGGCATGCAGGTAACGTTTATGGGCATCATCAAGCCAGGCGACAATATCGAGGTCGGTGGCGTATCGGGCGTGGTCCAGGACATCACCTGGCGTCATACGACCATCGAGGACGCCTGCGGGCAGACCATCATCGTCCCCAATTCAAACATCTCCAAGAACACGCTCGTGCACCTCATGCCCTTTGGACGCGTGGCCGTCCCCGTTGCCGTAAAGGACACGTCCAAGTGGGCCTCGTTGGACGCGCTGGCAGATGAGCTTACCGACGCCACCAAGGCCGCGGTGCTTCCCATCTCGGGCTTTGACAAGGAGCCCTACGTGCTCTTTAGCGAGATCGGCGACTTTGGCATCAAGGGAAAGATCATCTTTATCGTCAGCGACGACAGCAGCACTTTCACGGCAGCCGACGCCTGCATCCGCGCCATCGCCCCCATCATCGCCTAAAACCACCGCAAAGGGGACAGGCACCTTTGTGGTGGCTTCGCATCGTGGTACCATGGTTCTTATCGTTGTTTAAACGACTAAGGGAGTAGACACCATGGAAGAGGCCTATCGTCAAGCACGCAAGCGCGGCGAGCAAGGACGCCGTCGCGCCATCAGCCAAAGCGAGCACCCGTACCTTACGGACCTCGATAGCCTCGTTGCCCAGCTCCCCTTAGGTCAGCGAGAGAGCGTCGGCCTAAGGGACATTCCGCTCGAAATGGTCGTCGGCACGGTTACCAAGGGCCGTCAGTCTGCCTTTTCGTGCAACTTTATGCCCCTGTTGCCATTTAGCACCGAGTTCGCCCGCAAGTGGTCCAACCTCTATGACATCCAGGTGACCGAGGGCTATCGCGACCCCATCATCGTCACCGAGTTCATGCATCGGTTCTACGTCCAGGAGGGCAACAAGCGCGTCAGCGTCCTCAAATTCCTGGACGCCCCGACGGTTTCGGCCAAGGTCACCCGCCTCTACCCCGGCACATGGGATTCCGTCGAAAGTCGCCTGTACGGCGAGTTCTGCGCGTTTTGGCGCGTCTGCCCCCTATACGAGATCGAGTTCTCGCGCGAGGGAAGCTACGAGACGCTCGCCAAGATGCTCGGCCAGGACCTTGTCGAAAAGTGGCCACAGAAAAAGGTCGATTACCTGCGCCACACCTTCCTACTCTTTAAACGCGCCTACCTGCGCGCCGGCGGCGACCATCTGGACATTACGCCAGCCGACGCCATGCTCGTCTACCTCAATGTGTACAACCAAGACCGTCTACTGGATACGCCGACGGACATCGTCGTAAACCGCCTGTGCAAGATTTGGCGCGAGCTGGTCATTGCCGGCAAAAATGACGAGGACAAGGTCGATCTTGTCGAAGCGCCGAGCGTCGATGAGGAAGAGGCGCCCGCCAAGTCCACCTCCGGCGTGCTCAACTTCTTTATGGGCAAGACCGTCTACTCGGCGGCCAACCCCCTGCGCATCGCCTTTATCCACGAATTCCCCTGTGCGACATCGAGCTGGGACAGCCTGCATGATCAAGGGCGCCAATATCTTGACGAGCACTTTGGCGGCATCGTGCGCACCGAGGCGTTTGAGGACTGCCACGATCCGGACGTGTTCTACGCCGCCGTGGAAACGGCTGTCAAACATGGAGCAAATGTCATCTTCTCGACCTCGCACCGCCTGATGGAATACACGCTCAGGGCTGCCGTTGAGTATCCCCGGGTTCGGTTCCTCAACTGCTCTATCGGCCTTCCCCATCAAAGCGTCCGTTCGTACTTTGGCAAGATGTACGAGGCCAAGTTTCTCCTGGGCGCCCTTGCCGCCAGTATGGCGGACAACCACCGCATCGGTTACCACGCGTCGGTCTTCGCCTCGGGCGCACTCAGCGAGATCAACGCCTTTGCGATTGGCGCCTCGCTGCTCGACCCCCGTGCGCAAATTATCCTGACCTGGGGCGATGTGCCCGCCGGAGGCCTTGCCGAGGCCATGTGCCGCGAAGGTGTAAGCGTCATGACCGGCGCCGACATGTCAAAATCGCTCGAAGACCCCACGGCCTACGGACTTCACCGCCTGGTCGATGGCAAGGTTACCGGCATTGCCATGCCGGTATGGAACTGGGGCCGATACTACGAGCTTATCGTGCGAAGCCTGCTGCATGGCACCTGGGATGAGACCAGTGACGCCAGCCAGGTTCGCGCCGTCAACTACTGGTACGGCATGAGCTCGGGCGTTATCGACATTCGCTACGCTCCGGGCCTGCCCTATCAGACGCGCAAGCTTGTTCAGCTCCTCCGCAATGGCATCGTCGAGGGCTCCATCAATCCATTTGGCGGCGAGCTCCATAGCCAAGACGGCGTAGTGCAGATCGAAGGCTTTCCCCCACTGCCGAGCACACAAATCGTCGAGATGGACTGGCTGGCCGACAATGTGGTGGGCACCATTCCGCAGCTCGACGATGAGCCGGGAGTTACCGCCCTATGAAGATCCTTGCCATAGCCGATACCGAAGAACGATGCCTATGGGAGTGCTTTCGCAAGGAGCGCTTTGAGGGTGTCGACCTAATTTTGTCTGCCGGTGATCTGGATCCGGACTATCTTGAGTTTTTGGTCACGGTCATCAACAAGCCGCTCATCTACGTGCGCGGCAACCACGATGACCGCTACGCACGTCATGCACCGGGCGGCTGCATCTGTGTCGAAGACACCGTGTACGTGTATCGCGGCGTCCGCATTGCGGGGCTTGGCGGCTCAATGCGCTACCGAGATGGCGCCAACATGTACACCGAGCGCGAGATGGCCAAGCGCGTGCGCAAGCTGTCCCACAAAGTGAGGATGGTCGGCGGCTGTGACATCTTGCTCACCCATGCGCCTGCCGCCGGCATGGGCGATCTGGATGATCTACCGCATCGAGGATTCGAATGCTTTAACACAGCACTCGAATCCTGGAATCCCGACTACATGGTGCACGGGCATGTGCACCAAAGCTACGGTTGCGATTTTCAGCGTGAGCGCCAGCATGCATGCGGGGCAACGATCATCAACGCCTGCGGCTATACGCAGTTTGAGCTTGACGAAGCGCGCTATCCCATCCGTGGCTGGCAAGCAGCCTGGCTCAATTCGCAAACCATGCGCCGCGAGCTCAAGCGCCACGAGGCCATCGAGTCCTCAACCGCCAGAACCCCCTGGTAACCGCCACAAAAGGGACAGGCACCTTTGTGGCGGTTTTGCCCCGAGATAGCAAGGAACCCGGTCCTACACGAGGCAGAACCGGGTTCCTTTAGCAATGCTTGCTTTGCTCAGGCAGTAACTAAAAGTTACTCAGCCAGGAAGTCGCGCTGGACAGCGGGATCAACCTTGACGCCAGGGCCCATGGTGGAAGACACGGAGATGGACTTGACGTACTTGCCCTTAGCAGAAGAAGGCTTGACGCGCAGGATCTCGGTGTACAGGGCAGCGTAGTTCTCGACGAGCTGCTGCTCAGAGAAGGACTTCTTGCCCAGGGGCACGTGGCAGATGCCGTAACGGTCGGCACGATACTCAACGCGGCCGGCCTTGAGCTCGGAGACCATCTTGGCGACGTCCATGGTCACGGTGCCGAGCTTGGGGTTCGGCATGAGGCCACGGGGACCAAGGATCTTACCGATGCGGCCAACCTTGGCCATCATATGCGGCGTAGCGATAGCAGCGTCGAAGTTGAT
>DXZV01000107.1:2050-6168 GCA_019419485.1 Collinsella sp. | reverse complement strand
CCCCCTGTGCGGGATCTGACGACTTCCTCGATGTCTACCTCGACTGCGATATGTCGCTCGTCGAGGCCGCGACGAGATGGTGTTGCGTCTGCCCCGCTTGGTGCTTCTAGCTCAAATTTGATCTGATGTAAGGCTCGTGCAATCCTGCATGGGCCGTTCTTTTGGCAATTGCTCGACCGATCCGTGGCTTGAAACACAAATTATCGAGTTAAGGAGACATGGGGTCACACAGCGGCTCTCAGAGCGCCCGCCGCACTCCCCCGCCATTACCTCTGCGGCGTCCTCGTATGGAGCCCATACTGGTTGGCGTTTCGTGGCAACCGCTCACTTGTCCACAGATCAAGTGAACTGCTGGAATAAATACTGCGACACGCTAGTTCGTTACAGTCGCTATATCTGCGTAAATCGCCGCGATAAATACAGCCTGTACTCGGCTGTATACCAGCTACGCGTATGTAGATTCATATCGCGTTAATAAATCGGCTCAAGCGTGTGCAAAACGCGCAAGTAGCCGCAAAAGGCGATTATCGCGTAGGTAGATTTTTGGCACCCTGTTGCTTACTGAAAATTAAGCGATTGCTTAAAACAAAAAAGGTCAGGCACTAAGTGCCTGACCTGCAAACTTCTGGTCGGGACGACTGGATTCGAACCAGCGACCCCTTGACCCCCAGTCAAGTGCGCTACCAAGCTGCGCCACGTCCCGAAGCTTTTGTTTGTTGCTCTGCTCTCACTCGCAACAGGGAGTATATTAACCCGAAACTTTGTCCTTGTGCAAGAACTTTTTTACAAATTTTGAAGCAAGTCCAAAATTGTATCTGCGAGCTGGGGTTTTGTTAGTACGGGTAGTTCTTGCGTACCCGCTATGCTCACGATCCAAGCCTTGTTGGTGTCGGTTCCAAAGCCCGAATCGGCGCGTGAGACATCGTTGGCGATAATGGCATCGCAGCCTTTGCGGGTCAATTTGCGCTCGGCGTACTCGACGACGTTATCAGTCTCGGCTGCAAAGCCGATTACGAGGCGATCGCCCTTTTGGCGTGAAAGTTCGGCCAAGATGTCAACGGTCTCGACGAGCTCGATTCGATCCAGGGGCTCGTTGGCCTTTTTGAGCTTATGGTCCGCCGGGGCCGCCGGCGTGTAGTCGGCGACGGCGGCGGCGCAAATGGCCGCGTCGGCCGTCTGGAAGGCGCTCAGCGCTGCCTTGAGCATTTCTGAGGCGGTCTGTACGTGCACGCACTCCACACCGCGGGGAACGTCGAGCGATGTCGGTCCCAGCACGAGCGTGACGGCGGCACCGCGACGTGCGGCCTCCCCCGCCAGGGCGATACCCATCTTGCCCGAAGAACGGTTGCCAATGAATCGCACCGGGTCGATCGGCTCGTGCGTGGGGCCGGCGGTGATGACGATGCGCTTGCCCGTCAGGTCTTGCGGCACGGGGTTGAGCACCTTGCAGACAGCCTCGACGATGTCCTCGGGCTCGCTCATACGGCCCGTGTCCACTTCGCCACAGGCAAGGTAGCCGCTGCCGGGTCCCACCACATGCACGTCGCGGTCGCGCAGCGTGGCCATGTTGGCCTGCGTCGCCGGCGCCTTCCACATGCCGTTGTTCATAGCGGGTGCGATCACGATGGGTCGCGGCGTCGCAAGCAGCGTGGTGGAGATGAGGTCGTCGGCGATGCCGTTGGCCATCTTGGCGATGATATTGGCCGTCGCGGGCGCCACGACCACCAGGTCGGGTTCCTGCGCCAGCGAAATGTGGTGGATGGGGTCGGAGGGATCGTCGAATAGGCCCACGGCAACGGGCTCGTTGGTGAGCGCACGGAAGGTGAGTGGGCCCACAAACTCCGTGGCATGCTCGCTCATAACGACCTTGACGCGCGCACCGCGCTTTTGCAGCAGGCGCACGATATTGCACGACTTATAGGCGGCGATCCCGCCGGTAATGCCCAGCAGGATCGTTTTTCCCTCAAGTTGCATTGAATTGTTGGATGTCGCCGTCATCGCTAGGCTTCCTTGCTAGGGAGCACGAGCAGGCGGTGGCAGTACGGGCAGTGCGTAATCTCACTGCCGTCGTGGTTGAGGTCGCTCATGGACGATGCCTGCAGCGCGGTGTGGCAGACCGTGGGGATGTTGCCCTTGATGGTCTCGACGGCCAGGCCGCGGAACTGCTTGAGCAGGCGCTCGTAGTCGCTGAGCACGTCGGTGGGCAGCGTAGCGGCCAGCGCGGTGCGCTCCTTGGTGGCGGCTTCGATCTGAGCCTGCAGGTCGGCAGCCTTGGCGCGGGCGGCCTTGGTATCGGCCTTCACGCCCTCTTCGAACTTGGCGATGATTGCCTGCGCGCGGGTCTCGCGGTCGAGCGCCTCTTTGTGGGCGACAACGACGTCCTTGCGGGTGTGCTCAATCTTGTCCAGACGCTTGGCCAGGGTGGCGAGCTCGTTCTCCAGGTCCTGAACCTCGCGATAGTCAGAGCCGTCGACGTGGCGCTTCTTGGCGGCCTCGATGGCGTTGTTGGTCTGAATCTCGGTGGTGTTGAGATCGTCGAGCTCAATGTCCAGGTCCTTGCGTTGGGCGTAGAGCTTGGTCATCTCGGACTTGAGCTTTACATAGGTCTTGCGCTTGGAAGCGAGCTCCTTGAGCTCCGGCATATTGGCAAGTTCGCTCTTGTTGCGGGCGAGCTCCAAATCGATCTGTTGCAGCTTGAGTAGCGTAGCGCCGGCGCTCATAAGTTCTCTCCTTTTGTCACAGTCCACCATTGGCAAGGGTTCAGTATTTTAATCGCATGACGGGGGTCGGCCCCGGCGTCAACTGCAGAGTTCATCAATATATCAACGAACGGCTCCTCGGAGCGGTCGTGGCCGAGCAAGATCACCGGCAGCCCGCGCAAGGCAAGGTCTTGCGCCACGTGGTAGCCCGCCTCGCCCGTCACGATGACATCCGCACCGGCGGCGATGGCAAGCTCGCCAAAGTCACCCAGCGAACCGCCCAAAATTGCGATGGTGCGGCACGGGTGATCGGCCTCGCCCCACACGCGCGGGTCGCTGCCAAACGCCGCTGCGGCGCGTGCGGCAAGGTTGCGCAGGCTGCAGGGGTCGTGGAGGGTCGCGAGTGCGCCCAGTCCGCAGGCCTCGGGGTCGTCCACGTGCTCCAACGAGCTTGCGGGCGCGGCGTCCAAAAGCCTACTTAGGCAGATACGTGCCTCGTGCGAGCGGTCCAGGTTGGTGTGGAGCGAGATAATGCTCACGCCGCAACGGGCTGCCTCGTAGAGCGCCGCGCTGCATTGGGGGCGCGTCGCGCCGGGCGGGCAAAACGCCTCGGGCGCCTTGATATAGATGGGATGATGCGTCAGCAGCACGTTGGCACCGGCTTCTTGGGCATGGCGAACATTAGCCTCGGTCGCATCGAGCGCGCAGGCCACGCCGGTAATCTCGGCGGCAGGGTCGCCCACGGAGAGCCCTACACGATCCCAGCCCTCGGCGTCCACCTTGGGGTAGCGCGCCAGCAGCGCGCGTTCAAGCTCGGCGACGATCATTCGGCACCTACGATCGAGAGCAGCGTCTGGGCAAACTCGTCCAGATCGCCCGGATTCACGCGGTCATCAAAGGAAATGCGCAGTGCGCCCAATGCCTGCTCGCGACCGATGCCCATCGCGCTCAAAACGTGGCTCGGGTCCATGCTGCCGCTCGAGCAAGCCGATCCTGCCGAAACCTCAAAGCCGGCGGCATCGAGCTTGACGATGAGTTCCTCGGAGTCCATGCCGTCGACGTAGATCGATACCATGCCAGGCAGACGGTCGGCATGCGCATAGTCGCCCATCGTGGCGTGAATGCGAGGCTGGGCCGTAAGCGTGGCGTAAAGCTTGTCGGAAAGGGCTTGCAGCTTCTCGCGCTCCTGAGCCACATGGGGCGTCAGAGACGAAGCGGCGGCAGCAAAGGCGAGCTGCGTGCGCAGGTCCTGCGTGCCGGCGCGACGGCCGGCCTCCTGTCCGCCGCCAAAGATGCGCGGACGCAGCGGCGTGCGGCTCTTAAGGTAGAGCGCGCCGGATGCCACAGGGCCGCCGATCTTGTGCGCGGCAACGGTCATGGCATCGACGTCCAGCTCAGTGACATCGAGCGGAATATGCA
>DXZV01000107.1:0-2040 GCA_019419485.1 Collinsella sp. | reverse complement strand
ATGCAAGTAGCCCTGGATGGCGTCGGTATGAAACAAGGCACCGACAGCATGTGCGGCGGCGGCCAGCTCGCGGATGGGCTGCACCACGCCGGTCTCGTTGTTGGCGACCATAATGCTCACGAGCGCCACGTCGTCGCCAAGCAGCTCGGTGAGTGCAGCGGGCTCAACGTAGCCCGCACGGCAGGGCTGCACCAGGTCGACGGTAAAACCGGCGGCACGCAGCAGTGGCAGGTTGTCCAGAATCGAATCGTGCTCGATGGCCGAAACGATTACACGATCGCGCTTGCGATCGCGCTGACGAGCGCCCTCGGCAAGACCGAGCAGCGCCAGCTGGTTAGCCTCGGTGCCGCCGTTGGTAAGGATGATCTCGGACGGGCGAACGCGTGCGCCAAAGCTACGGGCTATCTCGCGACGGGCGACTTCCAGGTGTGCGGCGGCCTTGCGGCCGAGCGAATGCAGCGAGTTGGGGTTGACGCCGGCAAGCTCGCTGTCGTCGTACTCGCGCTGCGCAAGGAGCGCCTCGGCGCGCATGGGCGTCGAGGCGGCATAGTCAAGATTCACGGGTATGCGGTTTTGACCTGCGGTCATAAGGGTTTATGCCTCCTGTGCGGTCTCGTTGCCCAGCTTCTGCAGCAGCGCAACCTCGGCGGCGGGATCTTCGGACTTAAATACGGCGGAGCCGGCTACGAGCACGTTGGCGCCGGCCTTGACGACCTCGGCTATGTTCTTGGAAGAGATACCGCCATCGACCTCGATCAGGGGCGAAACGCCGTGGCGCTCACACATGGCCGTAAGCTCGTGCAGTTTGGCAATAGTACCAGGGATAAAGCTCTGGCCGCCAAAGCCGGGGTTCACGCTCATGAGCAGCACCATGTCGACAACGTCGATGATGCTCTCGAGAACGCAGACGGGCGTTGCGGGGTTGAGTACCACGCCGGCCTTGACGCCGCGCTGCTGCAGATGGGTGAGCGTGCGGTGCAGGTGCGTGGAGGCCTCGTAGTGCACGGTGATCATGTCGGCACCGGCGTCGGCGTACCAATCGACCGTCTCGTCGGGGTTCGACACCATCAGGTGCGCATCGACCGGTACATCGGTGGAGCGCTTGACGGCCTTGAGGATGTCGACGCCAAAGGTGAGGTTACCGGTAAAGTGACCGTCCATAACATCGAAGTGCACGTAGTCGGCACCGGCGATCTTGTCGAGCTCGCCTTTGAGGTTGGCCATATCGGCTGAAAGGACGGACGGAGCGATTTTGATGGAACCCATGGTAGAAGCCTTTCTGCGCTAGTCGGTGAGTCCGTAGAACTCTTGGGAGGGAACGCGATCGGTAAGAATCTCGAGCGCCCTATCCAAAGTAACACCGTTGTAGAGCGTTTGCTCCACGGCAAAGGTGAGCGGAATGTCTACACCCAATGAACGGGCGAGCTCGCTGACGCTGCGGGCCGCGACGGCGCCCTCGACCACCATATGCGTGCGTGCCTGGTACTCGTCGAGCGACACGCCATGAGCGAACTCGTAGCCAAAGGTGCGGTTGCGCGAATGCTTCGAAGTGCAGGTGGCGATAAGGTCGCCCATGCCGGCAAGCCCCATGCAGGTCATAGCTTGACCGCCGCGGGCGTGCACTAGGCGGCTGATCTCGGCTAGGCCGCGCGTCATGATGAGGGCGAGCGTGTTGTCGCCCGCGCCCGAACCGGCGGAGATGCCGCACACGATGGCGATGACGTTTTTCATGGCGCCGCAAACCTCGACGCCGGTCATGTCCTGCGACAGGTAGATGCGGAAGGCCGTGGATAGGAGCAGGTCCTTAAAGGTCTCCCCTACCTGTGGATCATTGCTGGCGATGACGGCGGCAGAAAGCCCGCCGCGGCAGATCTCCTCGGCATGGTTGGGGCCCGAGAGCGCCGCCACACGCCGCTCGTTGCCGATCTCACTGGCGATGACCTCACTCATAAGCAGGCCGGATTCGGGCTCAATACCCTTGGTGAGGCAGAGTGCCGGGGTGTCGGCGGCGATGAAGGGTGCTGCCTGATGGCATACGCT
>DXZV01000106.1 GCA_019419485.1 Collinsella sp. | reverse complement strand
CCGCCGTTATCGGTCGCGTGTGCGAGGCGGTGCCGGGCGGTCCTGCTGTTCGCGTTGTGCGCTAAAGAAAACCGTTTATGCGACCGCCCGTCGTTTTGGGCGGCCGCATTCGAAAGGAATTTGCTATGTCTACCAAGATTGAAGTCAATGCCATGGGCGATGCCTGCCCGCTGCCCGTCGTCAAGACGCTCAAGGCTCTCAAGCAGCTCGATGGCGAGGGCATTGTGGTGACCTCGGTCGACAACGAGACCGCCGTCAAGAACATCTCCAAGATGGCGCAGGAGAAGGGCTGTGCAGCCTCGGTTGAGAAGGTTTCTGATGCCGAGTGGCACGTGACCGTGGCGACCTCTGGCGCCGTTGCCGTGGCCGATCCCGAGCAGGATGGTGCTGCCTTCTGTGGTGCCAGCGCCGGCAAGGGCAAACTCGTCGTTTCCGTCTACACCGATTGCATGGGCCGTGGCGACGACGAGCTGGGCCACAAGCTCATGAAGGCGTTTATCTTTGCCGTGACGCAGCAGGAGGAGCTGCCCGCGACCATGCTCTTCTACAACGGCGGCGCCAAGCTCACCGTCGAGGGCTCTCCGGTGCTCGACGACCTGAAGGGTCTGGCGGAGCAGGGTGTCGAGATTCTCACCTGCGGTACCTGCCTCGACCACTTTGGCATTAAAGACCAACTTGCGGTGGGCGAGGTCACCAACATGTACGTGATCGTGGAAAAGATGGAGCAGGCCGTGCGCGTCGTGCGCCCGTAGCGTATTGGTTGGAGTCGACATGAGGGAGAAGCGCCCGGCGCTTGTCATCACGTTTCCCACCACGGCTGCCGCCATGGGTTGCGAGTCCCTGTGCATCGAGCGCGGCCTTCCCGGGCGAACGATTCCCGTGCCCGGGGAGGTCGCTGCCGGTTGCGGTCTGGCGTGGAAGGCGCTGCCTTCGGATGAGGGGTTGCTGCGCGGCGAGCTTGCCGCGGAGGGCGTCCCCACCGAGGGCTTTACGGTGATCGACATGTGGGAGGTCGTGCGATGATCTACCTGGATAACGCGGCGACGACCATGCACAAGCCGCAGACGGTGATCGATGCCGTGGCGCAGGCGATGTGCTCGCTCGGCAATGCCGGTCGCGGCGCCACGTCGGGTGCGCTCGATGCGGCGCGTACCATCCACGGCTGCCGCACTAAGCTCGCGCGCCTGTTGGGCTGCCCGCGGGCTGACCATGTGTGCTTTACGCCTAACTCAACGGCGGCGCTCAACACGGCCATTAACGGCGTGGTGCGCCCCGGCGACCGTGTGGTCACGACGGTGCTTGAGCACAACTCCGTGCTGCGTCCGCTCAACCGCCTGGCAACAGAGCAAGGCGTGGCCGTTGAGCATGCGGGCTGTGACGCGAACGGCGTGCTCGACTACGACGGGCTCGAGCAGCTGGTCACGCCGGGCACGCGTGTCGTGGTGGTGACGCACGCCTCCAATGTGACCGGCAACTCGGTCGACATTGCGCGCGTGGCCGCCATGGCCCATGCGGCCGGCGCGCTTGTGATCGTCGATGCCTCGCAGTCTGCCGGCACGGCGCATATCGATATGCAGGCCATGGAGCTCGACGTCGTATGCTTTACCGGCCACAAGGGGCTCATGGGACCCCAAGGCACCGGCGGCCTGGCCGTGGCGGAGGGCATTGACGTGGCTCCGTGGGCCATGGGCGGCACGGGTGTGCACAGCTTCGATACGCTGCAGCCGCTTGGGTGGCCCACGCGCCTTGAGGCGGGCACGCTCAACGGTCACGGCATCGCCGGCCTTTCCGCTGGTCTCGACTTTATCGAGACCCAGGGTGGGGTCGAGGCGATTGCGGCGCGTGAGCGCGCGCTTGCCGAGCGCTTCCTCGCCGGCGTTCGCGAAATATCCGGCATTGCGCTCTACGGTGCGTTTGACCAGCCCGTGCGCTCTGCGATCGTGTCGCTCAACGTGGGCGATATCGATTCGGCCGAGATCTCGGATGCACTCATGCAAGGGTGGGGGATTGCGACGCGCCCCGGCGCCCATTGCGCTCCGCTCATGCACCGTGCGTTGGGGACCGAGCGCCAGGGCGTCGTCCGCTTCTCGTTTGGGTATTTCAACACGAACGAGGAAGTCGATACCGCGATTGACGCTTTGCGCGATTTAGCCTGCTAAAGCGTATATACTTGCGGGACGGGTCTTTTGCCCGTTCCGTTTTAGTTTCGACCCGAAAGGTGGTCCCATGGCTTCATCCGCCTCGCGCGGTCTGCGCTCCGACCATGTCGTCACCGTCGGCATCGCTCTGTTCTCGATGCTCTTTGGTGCCGGCAACCTCATTATTCCGCCACTGCTGGCGCTGCAGGCAGGTTCTGCCACGCCGGTCGCCATGCTCGGCTTTCTGATTGCCGCCATCGGCCTGCCCGTCATGGGCTTTATCGCCGTGGCGCTTGCCGGAACGGCACGCGAGCTTGCCGGCCGCGTGCACCCCAAGTTTGGCGAGTTCTTTGTCGCGGCGGTGTATCTGGCCATCGGTCCGTGCCTGGCTATTCCGCGCACGAGCTCCACGGCCTTCGAGATGCTGGTGCCGCTGCTGCCCGAGGGCGTCTCGCTCGGCACGGCGCGTCTGGTGTTCGCCGTTGGCTTCTTTATCGTCGCGTTTGCGCTCACGCTGCGCCCTGGCGTCATCACGCGCGTGCTCGGCCGCATTACGGGCCCCGCGCTCATTGCGCTCATCGTGCTGGTCGTGGGTGCCGCCGTGGTCTCGCCGCTGGGTCCCGCTGCCGCGCCTCAGGCTCCCTACGATGCAGGCGCCGCCGTGCAGGGCTTTTTGACCGGCTACCAGACCATGGACCTGCTTGCGTCGCTCGCCTTTGGCATCATCATCGCCGAGACCATCCACGAGTTGGGCGTTACCGATGACAAGCGCGTGGCCTTCGAGATTTCGCGTTCCGGAGTGATCGCCGGCGTGCTCATGGCCATCATCTACTGCGGCTTGGGCCTTGCCGGTATGCAGCTCGGCACCGTGATGCCCGATGCCACCAACGGCGCCGCCATCCTCGCCCGTTCGGCCTCAATGCATTTTGGGCTTGCCGGCACGGTCGTGGTCTTTGCGATCTTTTTCCTCGCCTGCATGAACGTGTGCATCGGCCTTATCAGCTGCTGCTCGCGCTACTTCTGCGAGACGTATGTGGTTAAAGGGGGAGCGGAGGCTTCCGAGGAGGCCATGCGCCGTCCCTTTGCTGTGCTCGCCTTTGTGTTCGCAGCGTTTTCGTGCGTGCTCTCCAACGTTGGCCTCGACATGATCCTCATGTTCTCGGTGCCCATGCTCAATGCCTTGTATCCCGTCGCCATCGTGCTGGTGCTTATGGGCCTGGTGCACGGTTTTTGCGACGCGCATCCGCAGGTGTGGGTTTGGGTCGGCGGCGTTGTCGCGGTGCAGAGCGTGATCACGTCGGTCCGCGATGCGTTCTTTGCTGGTGCGTGGCTGCCGTTCGATGCGTTACCGCTGGCAGATATCGGTGCTGCGTGGGCACCGGTTGCTGTGGTGGCGTTTGTGATCGGCCTGGTTCATAGCCAGTTTGTCGCACATTCGAGGAGCTAAGGCATCAATGCTTGCACAGGCGGGGAGTCTCCCCTATAATTTCCTTCGCTTTGGGACACGCAAGGTTTAGACCTTAGCTGCTCAACACCTTCGGGACGTGGCGCAGTTTGGTAGCGCGCCTGCTTTGGGAGCAGGATGTCGCAGGTTCGAATCCTGTCGTCCCGACCATATTCTTGCGGGCGTAGTTCAATGGTAGAACCCCAGCCTTCCAAGCTGATGACGCGGGTTCGATTCCCGTCGCCCGCTCCATAAGAATTGTTTTAACGGCTTTGGTTTCCTTTGGGGATCAGAGCCGTTTTCGTTTACGCGCCGGGCAACGGGAATCGAACCCGCCAGGGTGCGGACCTGAGAAAATGCGTGAGCATTTTCCAGCGCAGCACGCAAGGGCCGAAGGCCCGCAGCGAAGCAAATCCTTGGACTTCCCGTCGCCCACTCCAAGCTATATAATCGCAGGCCAATATGCTAATTTGGCTTGCGTTTATTTTTATACCGTCCGACCTCGCGGGGCAAATGAACCAGGAGCGTTTGCGCCATATCGTACGAAAGAAGTGGTTGCTATGGCACAGAGCAAGGCAGAATACCCCACCCCCGATTGCCTGGCACCTGCCGCGATCGAGGCCAAGACCGAGGCCGTCGGCGTTACCAAGGCCAACCTGCCGGTTGCGAAGACCTTTTTGCTCGCCATGTTCGCCGGCGGGTTCATCGCCTTCGGTGGCCTGTTCTTCACGGTCTTTCTGAGCGATGCGACCCTCGGTTGGGGCGTTCAGCGCTTAGTGGGTGGTCTTTGTTTTTGCCTGGGGCTGGTGCTCGTGCTCATTTGCGGCGCGGAGCTGTTTACCGGTAACTCGCTGATGGTCTGCGCGATTAAGAGCAAAAAGATCGCGCTCGTCAAGATGCTCAAGGCCTGGGCCATTGTGTGGATCGGCAACTTTGTCGGTGCCCTGTTCGTTGTCTTTTTGATTTACATGGCAGCCATTTACAAGCTCAACGGCGAGGCGGTCGCCAACACCATGGTGAGCGTCGCCGCCGGTAAGGTCACGATCGACGCCGTCACCATCTTCTTCCGTGGCATTCTGTGCAACATCTTTGTGTGCCTGGCCGTATGGATCGGTACCGCCGGCAAGACCGTGGTCGACAAGGTCGTGGGCATTCTGCTGCCCATTGCCGCCTTTGTTGCCTGCGGGTTTGAGCACTGTGTCGCCAACATGTACTTTTTGCCCATGGGTTTTTTGATGCACTCCTGCGGCTATGGAGCCGATGTCTCCGGCGCCGACGCTCTTAACGCGGCGGGCCTGGCGCTCAACCTTTCGGTCGCCACGCTCGGCAATATTGTGGGCGGCGCCCTGATCGTGGCGCTGGGCTACTGGTTTATCTACGCCAACAAGGAGGCCTAAAGGTCCCAAGCCATAACCGACCAAAAGGGACAGGTTTATTTTGGCAGGTTTTGGACGAGGCGCTGCGCCGCCTTGCCACGAGCTGCCATAATGGACCTGTCCCTTTTGCGTGCGCCTCGTCATTGTTTGGCAAATGACGACCATGGGGGACCTGCTATTTATTGAATATGTCGAAAGGCTTTCCATGAGCGACTGCGAATCCATGCCCGCCGAGGTGCGCGACCGCCTGCGCTCCATTCCCGCCGTTCATGAGCTGCTGTCTGAGTGGCCGGTCATGAAGGCTGCCGGCGATGCGGGCGACACGATCGTGCGCGAGGCGATTGATGTTGAGCTCGATACCGAGCGCGCGGCGATTCGCTCCGGCGCCCCCGCAAGGAACAAGCGCGAGCTCGCCCTGGCCATCGAGCGGCGGTGCCACCGCCTGTCGCTGCCGACCCTGCGTCCCGCCGTCAACGCGACGGGCGTTGTGATCCACACCAATCTGGGTCGCGCTCCGCTCGCTCCCGCAGCGGTGCAGGCGGTGACCGACGTCGCCCGCAGTTACAGCACACTCGAGTATGACGTCACGACCTGTGCTCGCGGGGGCCGCAAGGAGCATGCCGCGCGTCTGCTGCGCACACTCACGGGGGCGCAGGACGCTTTGGTTGTCAACAATAATGCCGCGGCGGTACTGCTGGTGCTTGCCGCGCATGCATGCGGCAAAGAGGTCATCGTGAGCCGCGGCGAGCTTGTCGAGGTGGGCGGCAGCTTCCGCATCCCCGACATCATGGCGGCCTCGGGCGCCAAGCTTGTCGAGGTGGGCTCCACCAACCGCACGCATCTGGACGATTATCGAAGCGCGATTACGCCCAACACGGCGATGATCCTGAAAGTTCATCCTTCCAACTACCGTATCGAGGGCTTCCACGAGGAGGTTTCCGCAACGGAGCTTTCTGCGCTGGCGCATGAACATGGCCTTTTGCTTTACGAGGACCAAGGCTCGGGCGCTTTGCTTGCAGATGACCCACGTCCGCCTCGCTTTGCGCCGGCGTCGACGTTGTCTCGTGCTCGGGGGACAAACTGCTCGGTGCTTCGCAGGCGGGCATTATCCTCGGCAGCGCCCAGGCGATCGCCGCCTGCGCCTCTCATCCGCTTATGCGCGCGCTTCGCCCCGGCAAGCTCACGCTCGCGGCGCTCGAGGCCACCCTGCGCCTGTATGTGGCCGGCTCCGATACGGCG
>DXZV01000105.1:5982-6218 GCA_019419485.1 Collinsella sp. | reverse complement strand
GTGCGCACGCGCAAGGAGAACGCTCGGCTTGCGATGGCGTTCAGCCGCGCGCTTCGGGCGGAAGGCGCATCGGGCGAAGGCGAACCCGACGAACGGGGCGGCGCTTCTTGCAGCGGCGCTATGGCGGGCGCGGATGGCCGAGGCTTGGCGAAGGAGGTCGATACCCGTGGGTAGGGCGAAGCCCATCATGATCCAGGGCACCATGTCGAACGCGGGGAAGAGCCTGCTTGCGGCGG
>DXZV01000105.1:2745-5972 GCA_019419485.1 Collinsella sp. | reverse complement strand
GGTTCCGGAAGGCCGCGGGATCGACTCCGCGGGCATCGCGCCCGATGTGCGCATGAACCCCATCCTGCTCAAGCCTGAAAGCGGCCACCGAAGCCAGCTCATCGTGGCCGGCAAGGCGCAGGGAGCCTTCGCTGCGAGGGACTACTTCGCGCGAAAGAAGGCGCTCATGCCGCAGATTTTGGAGGCGTTCGATTCGCTCGCGGAGGAAAACGACGTCATCGTCATCGAGGGCGCCGGCAGCCCCGTCGAAATCAACCTTGCCGAAAACGACATCGTCAACATGGGGCTCGCGCGCGCCGTGTCCTCCCCCGTGCTGCTCGCGGGCGACATCGACCCAGGCGGGGTGTTTGCCCAGCTCTACGGCACGGTCGCGCTCCTTGCGCCCGAGGACCGCGCGCTTTTGCGGGGGCTTGTGGTGAACAAGTTCCGCGGCGATGTGGAAATCCTGCGCCCGGGTTTGGCTCCGCTCGAGAAAATGTGCGGGGTTCCCGTCGTGGGGGTCGTGCCGTATCTTACGCTCGACCTGGACGACGAGGACTCGCTCGCGCCGCGCCTAACTGCCCGCGAGGCGCGCGGCGTCATCGACGTCGCCGTCGTGCGCCTTCCGCATCTGTCGAACTTCACCGACTTCGACCCGCTTTCGCGCGTGCCCGGCATGGGCGTGCGCTACGTTTCCTCGACGACCGATCTGGGCCGACCCGACCTGGTGGTGCTTCCCGGCTCGAAGTCCACGGTCGACGACGCGCGCTGGCTTGCGGCTAGCGGCATCGGAGCCTGTGTACGCGCGCTTTCGGGCGCGGGCACGCCGGTGCTCGGCATATGCGGAGGCTACCAGCTTTTGGGAGACGAGCTTTCCGACCCGCACGGCAGGGAAGGCGCTGGCACCGCGCGCGGGCTTGGGCTCATCTCTGCAAGTACGGTGTTCAAGGAGGAAAAGCGCCTCGCCCAGTCGGAGCTGCGCATCACGGGCGCCCAAGGCGCGTTCTCGGTGTGGAACGGCATGACGGCGCGTGGGTACGAGATTCACGACGGCGAAACGACCGTCTCCTGCGCCCCTGCGGGCACGATTGGCGGCAAACCAGAAGGCGCGGCCTGCGGAAACGTGTTCGGAACCTATCTCCACGGCCTGTTCGACGAACCGGGGGTGGCACTCGCCCTCGCGCGCTCGCTCGCGCGCATGCGCGGCCTGCCCGAGAGCGTCGTGGGTGCTGCGGGCGCGGCGTCCGCGGCCGATCACCGTGCGCGCGAGTTTGACCGCCTGGCCGACGTCGTGCGCGGGGCGCTCGACATGGAGTATGTCTACCGCATTATCGAGGAGGGCGTATGATCCACGTGTATCATGGCGACGGCAAAGGCAAGACCACGGCGGCGATGGGCCTCGCCCTTCGCATGCTCGCCGCAGGCCGCCGCGTCGTCGTCGTGCAGTTCCTGAAAGACGGCGAAAGCGGGGAGGTGCGCCTGCTCGCCGAGCATTTCGGCGTGCTCGTGTTCGCGGGGAAGGCGTCGGACAAGTTTACCTGGTCCATGACGTCGGAAGAACTTGCCGCGACGCGCGAGCTGCACGATGGGAACCTCGCTTCCGCGCTCGCCGAGCTCGAGGGCGCGCAGGAGGGGCTGCTCGTGCTCGACGAGGCGCTCGACGCGCTTTCGAAGGGGCTTGTCGACGAGGCGCTCGTGGACCGCGCGCTCGATATGTCCGCGCGCGGCGTCGAAGTAGCGCTCACCGGGCGCGCGCCTTCCCGCAAGATCGTGGAGAAGGCCGACTACATAACCGAGATGCGGTGCGAGAAACACCCCTACGAGCAGGGGATATGTGCAAGGGAAGGAGTGGAGTACTAGATGGATTCCAAGGAGATGGCGCCCGGCGACATCGAGCGGCGCAGCTTTGAGATCATCACCGAAGAGCTCGGCGGCCGCACGTTCCCGCCGCTCGAAGAGCCCGTCGTGAAGCGCGTCATCCACACCACTGCTGACTTCTCGTACGCCGATTCCCTCGTGTTCACCCATGACGCCGCGCACTGTGCGCTCGACGCACTGCGCGCAGGGGCCACGGTGCTCACCGACACGAACATGGCGCTCGCAGGCATAAGCAAGCCCGCGCTCGCGAAGATCGGCTGCCAGGCCGTGTGCTATATGGCCGACCCTGATGTCGCCGCAACGGCGCGCGCCGCGGGCACGACTCGCGCCGTTGCGAGCATGGACAAAGCTTGCGGCATCGAGGGTCCGCTCATCGTGGCCGTCGGCAACGCTCCCACAGCACTTCTGCGCCTCGCCGAGCTCATGGACGCGGGGAAGATCGCGCCCGCGCTCGTCGTTGGGGTGCCGGTTGGGTTTGTGAACGTGGTCGAGGCGAAAGAGGAGCTACTCGCGCGACGCGTGCCGGCCATCGTCGCGAGGGGTCGCAAGGGCGGCTCGACCGTGGCGGCCGCCATTATGAACGCGCTGCTCTACCAGATCACGCGCCCAGGCGGCCCGAAGTGACGGCCCCCGCATCCGCGCCGGCGCTGCGCATCTTCGCCGGCACCACCGAGGGCCGCCTTCTGTGCGAATGGGCGAGCGGGGCGGGAATCCCCGCCCGTGCCTACGCGGCAACCGAGTACGGAGGCGAGCTTTTGGGCGAGCTTCCGGGCATCGAGGTGCATGCGGGCAGGCTCGACGAGGCCGACATGGAGCGTGAGCTTTCCGGCGCGCGCATCGTCGTCGACGCCACGCACCCCTTCGCTACGCTCGCAAGCGGCAACATCCGGGCCGCTTCGCTCGCCGTGGGTGCACGATGCCTGCGCCTTGCGCGCCCGGTCGAGGTGCTGCCCAAAGGCGTCGTGTCGGTCGCGTCGATCGCCTGCGCGGCGCGCTTTCTCTCCGAGAACCCGGGTCGCGCGCTTCTCACGACGGGGAGCAAGGAGCTTGCTCCCTACACGCGCGTCGCCGATTTCGCGGAGCGCTTCTTCGTGCGTGTGCTCCCTCTGCCCGGTGCTATAACGAAGTGCATCGACGCGGGGTTTTCGCCGTCGCACGTCATCGGCATGCAGGGGCCCTTCACCCGCGAGCTCAACGAGGCGATGCTTCGGCAGGTGGGCGCCCAGTGGCTTGTGACCAAGGACTCGGGAACCGTAGGCGGCACGGCCGAGAAGATCGCCTCCGCGCGCGACGTGGGAGCGCGCTGTATCGTGGTCGCCCGTCCCGCCGAGGGAGGCGGGGCCCTTTCGCTTAGGGAAGTGGAAGACGCG
>DXZV01000105.1:1467-2735 GCA_019419485.1 Collinsella sp. | reverse complement strand
CTTACGGGAGTTCGCGCGCTAGGCGCTCGCCGCGCATGCGTGCCCTCCCGCCTGCGAGGAGGAGCGCCCCGAGCAAGCTCGACCCGTACAAGCCTGTCATCCGCCAATCGCTCGAGGACGACGCACGGAACTGGCGCAAGCAGCCCTTCAATAAGTTGCGGTGAAATAGCGTCTGTTTTTGCTGCTAAATAGCATATTCAGTCCCTAATTCACCGCAACTTGTTGGTGGTGGCTTACTGGTAGCGTAGGCACTCCACCGGGTCGAGCTTTGCCGCGCGTCGAGCGGGATAGAAGCCAAAGATTACGCCGATGCCGACCGATACGGCAAACGCGATCAACACTGTCGTAATGGAGAAGCTTGGCGTGATCGTCCCGGTAGCTCCAAACTCGCTCATGATACCCGAGCTTGCGGCAAAGAACGTGAGTCCCCATGCCAGCAGATAGCCAATCAGGACACCCAATAGTCCGCCGGTGACGCACAGCGCCGAGGACTCGGCCAAAAACTGCGCGGCGATATCGCGACGACTGGCGCCCAGAGCACGGCGGATGCCGATCTCGCGGATGCGTTCAGATACGTTGGTGAGCATCATATTCATAATGCCGATACCGCCGACAAGCAGCGAGATGCTGGCGACAGCACCCATGATGAGCGAGAATGCGCCCATAAAGGAGTTGAGTGCATCGATAGCGCTTTTCATGGAGGTTGCCGATACACTGTCGTACTCGTCCTCCTCCTCGATGCCCTTCATCGCGCGCACCTTGGACTCGATGGTTTTGCAGAGCTCATCCATGTCCGTGCCCTCGGCGGCAAGTGCCGTCACGCTGGGGAATGAAGGATTCTCGTCGCCAAACAGTCCGGAGATAGTTTCGCGTGGCATATACAGCGTGAGCGAGCCCATGGAGTCGCTGCCGCCATCAATCACGCCTACAATCTGCACCTCGCCGTTGGACACCTTGATGGTTTTCCCCAGCGCATCCTGTTCGTTGCCGTAAAGCTGATCGGCGCCGTTGCGGCTGATGAGCGCCACGCGCGAGCCTGATTGGGACTCGGCCTGGGAATAGGTGCGCCCCGCAACGAGCTTGCTGGCCCCCACGGCGCCGAGCATGTCGCTATCGACACCCTGTGCCATGACGGTATAGCTTTTATCGCCGGTCTTATACTCGGTATACGCGCTGTCGACAATGCCGATCTGCTCTATCTGCGGCACCAGTTTTTGAAGCTTCTCGATGTCCGACTCGGTGAGTTCTTGCGACGAATAGATTTGCGC
>DXZV01000105.1:0-1457 GCA_019419485.1 Collinsella sp. | reverse complement strand
TTTCTGATGAATAGATTTGGATCATGCGCGCCGCATTGAGGCCCAGACTGTTGACCAGGCTGTTTTGGATACCGCCGATGAGCGAAGTCATGGCGATAACCGAGGCGATGCCGATGACAATGCCCAGGATGGTGAGCAGGCTGCGCCCCTTGTTGGCTTCGAGCGAGTGAAGGGCTTCCTGGATGAGATCGCGGGCGCTCATGCCACCACTCCTTTCGGCGGGTTGGTGGAGGCGGAAATCATGGGCAGGCTATCTACGGCGCTGCGCAGGGTCCGCGGTGCATGTGGAATATACGCGCCGTCGTGAATGCGACCGTCGCGGATGGTCACGGCACGGTCGGCCTCGGCGGCGATGCTGGGGTCGTGTGTGATAAGCACGATGGTTTTGCCGCGCTTCTGGAGCTTATGGAAGGTCTCCATCACAAGCGCTCCGGTAGCGGAGTCCAGGTTTCCCGTCGGCTCATCGGCTAGGATGATGGGCGGGTCATTGACGAGGGCGCGCGCGATTGCGACACGCTGCATCTGGCCGCCCGAGAGCTCGGATATGCGGTGGTCCCAGTGGTCGACCGGCAGCGTGACGGCCTGCAGCGCGTGCACGGCGCGCATCTCGCGCTGGCTACGGGGCACATTGGTGTAGGCCAGCGGCAGCATCACGTTTTCGATAACCGACAGGCGCGGCAGCAGGTTGAAGCTCTGAAAGACAAAGCCAATGCTCAGGGCGCGAACTTCGGTGAGCTCGTCATCGTCAAGCTCGGCCACGTTGAGCCCTTGCAGGTAGTAGCCGCCCGCCGTCGGCTTATCCAGGCAGCCTAGGATGTTCATGAGCGTCGACTTGCCCGAGCCCGAGGGGCCGGTGATAGCGACGAATTCGCCGGGATTTACCGCCAGGCTCACGTTGTGCAGGATGTGGGCACACCCCGCCTCGCTCTCAAAGATGCGGTGCACGTTGCGGATGTCGATAACGGGACGCATTACATGCCCTCGTCGGCAGACATACTGCCCGAATCCGCGCCGTAGCCGCCGTCAGCCGTTGCGTCCGCTCCGGTGTCCATGACGAGGGTGTCGCCATCGCGCAGCTTGGTAACCGGCACGTTGGGGTTGATCTCGTTGCCCTGGTCGTCGCGCTTGACCTGTGTCTTGCCGACTACGGCTTCGTTGTCGTTTTGCGTCACGACAGTCACCTTCACGCGACGGGTCTGCTTGCCCTCGTCATCGGTCGCCACGTTGACGTAATAATGTTCGCCGTCTTCGGTCATGAGCGCCATCGTCGGCACCATCACCACGTCGTCGAGCTGCTCGGTCACCACCGATACCTCGGCCGTCATGCCCGGCTTCAGGCGCGCGTCGGGCGCCTCAATGAGAATGTCGACGTTAAAGGCTACGCTGCCGCCGCCACCGTTGGCGGCGTCGGAGTTTGCCACCGATGCGATAGCTGTGACGGTGCCCTGGCTCACGAT
>DXZV01000104.1:1306-6287 GCA_019419485.1 Collinsella sp. | reverse complement strand
CACGGGGTTCGATTCCATGTGGGGGCTGCATAAAAGAAAAGGACCCCTTTGCAGAGGTCCTAGTCAATTCAAGGTGGCGGGGAAGGGAATCGAACCCCTGACACGAGGATTTTCAGTCCTCTGCTCTACCAACTGAGCTACCCAGCCATTTGAGGTGTGCCTTGTTTCAAGGCTTGATTAGTATAACCAAGGACGCGTTCCGGTCAACCGAGAATTTTAAAAAAGTTTTTGAGCACAGCCTCGGTTCTTTAAATCGGCACGTCAGAGGCATCAGCTGACAGCAAGAAGTTTTTCGCTCAGAGCCGCACGGGCAAACTCACTTGGCGTCATCCCCTCGGCAGCCGCCCGTCGACGAATGGCCTCCTTCATTCCCAGAGGAATCTTGACCGACAGCGTTGCCGTCCCCTCACCTGAGAGCGGGGGCCGTCCATGCACGATCCCACCAACGGTGTGTTCGCCATCCGGAAACTCTCCGCGCTCGTACGACTCACACCACGCGTCAATCATTTCATCCGTTACAACCTGACCTTTAGCGGCCGTATACGTCTTGCCCATCATCGACCCCTTTGCCGAGCCCGTTCAATCTCCTGCCAAAATTTCTTCTGGACTGGAGACAAGGCATGAATGATAAGCCACCCACGGACAAGCTCGACCGCGACAAGCTCCACGCTTCGTCCGTCTGGGAGCCATCCAATCGCAAGCCATCTCGGCGGCTCGTCCTTCGACTCGCGACGAATGCACTCAGTAACCGCAAGCCAAGCGCTAAGCACCTGCTTTTCCGTCAGGTGCTTTTTAGCGTTGGGATGGATCTCAACATCCATGCATCTTCTCCTCCATCTTACCCAATTTCGTATGACGAAAGTCCGCTGTCGCCAATTCTTAAGCCGGCACGCGTTGGAGAGCAGGGGTCGAAACAATGATTGAAGGACGCTCTAGTACGGCCCAGGCGCCGGGGCAGGAGCACATACGCCAGGGACGTACGTTTTCGTAGCATACGAGGACATAGCCACGTGCATCGATAAAGGCGATGTCGATGGGATAGGCCATAAAACACGTGTGGACCGAAGAGCAGCGTGGAAACGCCATGACGAGCGGCAGGCCGTTGGCGGCAACCGGACGCCGTCCCAGCATGCCGCGCAGGCGCACGACAAACGGCTCCGCCACCGCAAACTCGGCCGGCGTCCAACCCAGCCTATTGAGTGCCCGCGCGTAGGCGATGTAGGACGAGACCGCGGTCACATGACCACCCCCGGGCGCCATGGATCGACCGTCACCGCGCGCTCGTGCGACAACGTTGTCGGCGCCCCCAGCGGAACGCCAGCGATGCTGAGAGAAGTCGGCCACGGCTCATAGTGCATGGTGCAGGTGTAGGTCCTAAACGTACCGGATAGGGAGAGCAGGCCACCATCCGATGCCTCCGCGCCTTGCTCGCTCGACACTTCGATCTGCAAGTCATAGCCCTCCATGGCATTCAGAATTTGAGTCTGAACCGTCGCCGAGGCATCGGCAGAGCTTTCGTCGCCCTCCCCCTCCGACGCCACGGCGTGCGCCAACACGATGTCGGGCACCACGCGGTCGAAGCGCGCGACAGCGCTGGCAAAGATCATGACGTTGTACACGATGAGTGCCAGCACCAGCAAAACGGGCGTAACCACTGCCATCTCGACCGTCGCCTGGGCGCGCTCCTCGCACAGGCGCGTGCGGATGCCCATTACGACCCACCGCCCAGGGCACCCGCCAGTGTGGTGACATCGACGGTAAGTGGGATGGAACCGCCGCCGGGCAGCGGAATCTCCGCAAGCGTGAACGTCGTGCCGCTGATGGTGCGCTCGACTTGATATTCCAGCGCTTCGCAAAGCGCCTTGGGATCGGTCACGCCCAACGGAATACTTCGCAGCTTGTCTTGCGCTTGAGAGAAACTGGCAATGTCAGACCCCGGACTCTTAATGACGTTGGCGGAATCGGTCAGCACCGGCTTTCGCAGGCGCAAGTCGCACGGTTCCAAACCCAGCGCCGCCACGGACGCCGAAACGGTATCGCCGAGCCACGATGCGATGGAGCCCAACGCGCCGCTGCCCCCTCCTAGGCCTTTAATCATCTCGTCCATAAGTTCGTCGGCCGAACCTTGGATGTCTCCGTATCCCACAAGCAGCCGTCCCCAAACATCCATGACGCCATCGAGTACGCCGGCAACGCCACCCGAGCGTTCCTTCAATGTCGAGAAAAATCGCGAAAGCACGTTGTTTTGCGCCGTCGCCTCATCGGGCGCCAGCACCGCGGCAGAGATGGCACCGCGATCGCCAAGCCTGACTGCCGTGTTAAACGAAGAGTTGAGCTCATCGGGGCTCGAGATGGCACCCGAAACCGCAAAGGCAACCACGCCGTTGCGACCGGGCGGAGCGATACGCGGACGCTCGCCCGAAAGCGCTTTAATGGCCTGGTCAAACGCATTGCCCGCACGGTCGGCTTCGTCCTCGGTCTGACGCTCGAGCTCGAGCTCCTTGTTGCGACAGTCGACGTAGTCCTCCAGGGCGTCTTTAAACTTGTCAAAGTGATACTCGAAGCCGTTTTCGATAGAGGTTGAAGGCGCCGCAACAGCACCAAGCGACAAAACGCCAAAATGGCATTTGCTGCATTTATCCTGTCCATCGTAATCGGCAACCGAAGCAAATCCGCTCGGCGTCCCTTTCTTATAGTTAGGGCAGGTCGTCCCGTAATGCAGATACGCCTTGTCATCGTTCACGCTAGTCGGCCACACCGCATCGGTATAGAGTTCCGTCGCCCGAACCTCATCAGAGTTGCGCGGCAGCAGCGGAATATAGGAGGAAACCCTGTCTCCGTTCTCGGTTATATGTGCCCGATCGACCTCCGCGCTCGCATAGGTATAAAACGCCTTACGCGCCGCAGACTCTGCCTTCATCTCGACACTCGAGCCGTGGGGCTTCTCATTTGTCAGACGCCAATGGTAGTAGTCCTTCGCGCGATCAAGGGCAACTTGGGGCTCCCACGTAACGCTCGATGAGTAATGCGGATTTTGAACACCGGAGAGATCCGTTAGGCTTTTCGCACGCTCCCACATGCAAGAACAGCTGCCGACCGAGCCCTTGTCAGACCCACCACAATCCGCCAGCCAAGCACGCTCTTTAGCCTTCGCCGTGTCCTCAGAAGCCTTCCGCAGTTCCTCGGCCGCACACTCTAAATCATCTGATGTGTCTTTAATGGTATCGGTCGAGATCTCTGATCCTTTGAGCGCAGCGAAGTCCGACTCGGATGTCCTGGGCACGGCAAGCGCCGTACCGGTATAGGTCACACTATCGGTATCCTGCGCCGACACCGTCTGCGTGGCACGCGCGGCGATCAGATACGGCAGAGCCGTTTCGATTTTCTGTAAGCCTTCCGATGCGCTTTTGGCAAACTTGTTGCGCGTTTTAATGATCTCAATCCCGGTGTCGACCATATTGCCGGCAACCGGCTCGGCACCCGGGATGAGGATGGCGACCAGGCCCGTCCCGATCGTGGCAAACCCCGCCAGCCCCAGACTCAAGATGCTCGCATCAACCACCGTGGCAGCCGTGTGATAGGACGACACTACGTTGGCACCCGCCAGCGCGCCGCTATCAGCCGCCACCTGGGTATCCCCGGCACGCGACATGCTCCATATCGCCGCGGTCGACGAAAACAGCAGCGTGAGCACCACCAAGATGACCACCGCAGAGGAGAGCGTGGTGTAGGCACCGTCTTCGATAAACAGGTCGATACCGGCTCGACCCATAAAGCCGCCTCGTTTGCGGAGAGCGCCTGGTCGACGGCGGGCCGCAAACCCTTGCGTCACCCGCAACAGGCAGCGCCTAATCCCATGCAGCAATCCACGAATCATAATCTCCCTCCAGCCATTCGGGACGCGATTGATACGAGACATCGACCTTGAGCTCAACGTAGCCGCCCTCGGCGGTACCACCCATAGCCTGCGCAAACGCACCGATCACAGGCAACGGCTTGACCTCGCCGGAAACGGACACGGACGAGACGCCACCCGCACCGGCCCGGCCAAGCTCGATATCCCACGACAACGGCCCGCCGGCATGAAAGATCGAAACGTTGGGCACTGCGGCAAGTCGGCGGCGGGCGAACTCCTTAAGATCGTCGTCCTCCGCCGTCGTCGTGGTCATGAGCCGCGCGGTCTCGGCGGCGGCAGACTCCATGACCGCGCGCGTATAGAGCAGGCACACCGGTTGCAGCGCGAGAAGGATGAGTGCCAGAAACGTCGGCAGCAAAAAAGCGGCCTCGACCGTAGACTGCGCCCGGTCCTCGCGCGCGGCATCAATACAACGCGATGTCCTTAGCGGCCGCAGCGGCGTCGATAACCGACATCGAGGCAACGCCATGGGATGCCGCCCGCTCAACCAGCGCCGCCAAGCGCCCATCGGTGCCAGCACGCCAAAGCCCCGCGATCGCCAGCACGATCGATAACAGCGCCACCGTGACGATGGCGTATTCGACCGTTGCCTGGGCAGACTCCTCGCGCAGGACGTCATGCATTTCACGATCCCTCCTTTGAGCTTATTGTTTGCGGGACCAGGCGCACGGCGCGCAGACGACACGAAGCATCGCCAGTATCCGCGGCAACCGTCACCATATCGACCCAGCCGCGTCCGTCACGCACGATAGCGCCCCACACGTTGCCCTTGATGTCGAGATAGCCGCTCAGAGCAAGTTGCGCCGTGGGTACCTCGCGATAGGCACGCAGCATATCCGCCGCCGCTTCGGTCATCGGTCGGTCCTCGGACCATGCAAGCCGGACCGCAATCGCGTTGCCCTCAGGCGAATCCGTCGCAGTGCCAGACCGCTTGTCGAGCGTCCGCAGAAAGGTTTGCGCCGTGACAGCGACATCCGAATCGTCCGCATCTCGCATCTCATCTTTTTGAGACGCCACCGCCGAATCTGAGCCCGAATCGAAGGCGGCCCCAGGACGCTGCTGCCG
>DXZV01000104.1:0-1296 GCA_019419485.1 Collinsella sp. | reverse complement strand
CCGCCGCTATCGCCACGGTCAGGCAAGCAAACACCAGCAGCACCCCGATGGGGCGCTCGCCCTCTACAGGCTGTTGATGCCCTCGCTGATAGCGTTCCATAGATCTTGGACCTTGCCCTTAAATGCGACGATGGCGATAATCGCGATCACCACGAGCACGCCGACCAAGATGGCATACTCGGTGGTACCCTGTGCACTCTCCTCCTGCAATAGTTCCTTGGCGCGCTGACGAACATGTGCCGCCCGGCAAAACGCCCAGCCCTGGACCTTGCCAGCAGCGTCAGTCATCGTGTTCATGTATTCCTCCCTACATCATCCCGCCTGCTCCCAGCAGCGGGCCCAATATGGACAGAAGCAACGCCGGCAAGATGAGCGTGCCGGTGGGAATCAGCAGCTTGACGGGTGCACGCTCGATCTCGCGCTCGACCGCGGCGCGATGAGCCGCACGGATCTCGCGACTTTGAGCGGCCAGCGTCTCGGCAAGTGGGGCACCCAGGGCGAGCGCCTGCCCCACCGTGATGGCAAAGGTCTCGAGCGCTCGCACGTCCAGGTCGCGCGCGGCGGCCAACAACTCGTCCTCACGCGTGCCCACGCCCACCTGCCACGCCATGCAGGCGCGCTCAAGGCGAAGAGCCAGCACTGACCGGCGGTTGGCGCAGAAAATCTCAAGCGCCGCATCAAACGAAAGACCGGCCGAAAGACCCAAGCGCACAACATCGATCATCTCGGACACTTCGCCGAGCGACACTCGCGCCGGGCCGCCCGCTCCAACCGCGCCCTTCACTCGCGCGGTCAGAGCATCGACCACCGAGCGACCCGCGGCAGCGACCAGCACCGCCTCGCGCTTGCAGGCCCCTGCGATCTTGCGTGCATCCGCCCGATCCAAACCCGTCGCGACAAATACACTCAGGGCGCACAGGCAAGCCGCAACTGCAACCGGGGCGCTCATAGCTCCACCCGCATAATGCGCCGGATAACCACCAGGGCAACGGCGTTGAGGGCAAGACCCAGCACCACAGCGCCCGCGCCGGCAGGCGTCGCAAGACCGCGACGAAAATCTGCCGAAAGCAGCGCCAACCCCGCGCACATGCCCGCCGGCATCGCCGCGACCATATGCGCAGACATGCGAGCCTGCGACGTCTTAACATCCAGGCGGCGCTTGAGCTCAATGCGCTCCCCCACCATGCTCGACGCCTCGGACAGTAAGTCGGCAAGCGGAGCGCCGGTGCGCTGAGACACCTTAAGCGCCAAGGTCACAAGCGAAAGACCGGGGGCGTCGATACGCACGAGCAAGTC
>DXZV01000103.1:1302-6318 GCA_019419485.1 Collinsella sp. | reverse complement strand
GCCAAGCTCGACGAGATGGGCATCGCCCACGACTGCTTCTACGACGTCGAGCCCGATCCGTCGCTGCAGTGCGCACGTCGCGGCGCCAAGCAGATGGCTCTCTTTGAGCCGGACGTCATCATCGCCGTCGGCGGTGGCTCCGCTATGGACGCCGGCAAGATCATGTGGATGATGTACGAGCACCCCGAGTGCAAGTTTGAGGACATGGCCATGGACTTCATGGACATCCGCAAGCGTATCTTCACCTTCCCCGAGATGGGCAAGAAGGCCTACTTCGTCGCCGTCCCGACCTCTTCGGGTACCGGCTCCGAGTGCACGCCGTTCGCCATCATCACCGACAAGGAGACCGGCATCAAGTGGCCGCTCGCCGACTACGCGCTGCTCCCCAACATGGCTATCGTCGACGCCGACAACTGCATGACCGCCCCGCGCGGTCTGACCGCTGCCTCCGGCATCGACGTCATGACCCACGCCATCGAGTCCTACGTCTCCATCATGGCTTCCGACTACACCAAGGGCCTCTCCGAGCGCGCTGCTAAGCTCGTCTTCGAGAACCTGCCCTCCAGCTTCACGAACGGCGCCAAGGACCCGCATGCCCGCGAGGAGATGCACAACGCCTCTTGCATGGCCGGTATGGCCTTCGCCAACGCCTTCCTGGGCCTCAACCACTCCATGGCTCACAAGCTCGGCGCTTTCCACCACCTGCCCCACGGCCTTGCCAACGCTGTCATCCTGACTCGCGTCATGCGCTACAACGCCGCCGAGGCTCCCGTCAAGATGGGTACCTTCTCCCAGTATCCTTACCCCAACGCGCTGCACAACTACGCCGAGATGGCCAAGTACTGCGGCATCGAGGGCAAGGACGACAAGGAGGTCTTCGAGAACTTCATCACGAAGCTCGAGGAGCTCAAGGACTTCATCGGCGTCAAGAAGACCATCGCCGACTACGGTGTTGACGAGCAGTACTTCCTCGACACCCTCGACGAGATGACCGAGCAGGCATTCAACGACCAGTGCACCGGCGCCAACCCGCGCTACCCGCTCATGAGCGAGATCAAGGAGCTCTACCTGGACGCCTACTACGGCCGAGAGCCTCAGGACTACGCCGTCTGCTAGTTTTAGCACGGTTTTTAACGGCGGGGGTGCACGGGTGTTTCACACCCCCCCGCCGTCGCTTCTATCGCATCGTTGAAAGGATGCAACCATGCTGCTACCCGATTCCAAGACCGAGCTCGTCCGCCGTGGCAACAAGGTCGTTTACGACCTGGGCGACAAGATCGTCAAGGTCTTTAACGAGACCAAGCCCGTCTCCGACGTGTTCAACGAGGCTTTGAATCTTGCCCGCATCAATGAGTGCGGCATCCGCAGCCCCAAGGCTCTCGAGGTTTCCCAGCTCGAGAACGCCAACGGCTGGGCGCTCTTGACCGAGAAGGTTCCGGGCACCACCCTTGCCGAGAAGATGACTGCCGAGCCTCAGCGCTTTGGTGAGTATCTCGAGATGTTCGTCGACCTCCAGATCGAGATCCACGGCTACACCTCCCCGCTGCTCAACCGTCAGCGCGACAAGTTCGCCCGCATGATCGACAGCCTTGATCAGCTCAATGCCACCACGCGCTACAACCTTCAGGAGCGTCTGGACGGCATGACCAAGGAGTTCAAGGTCTGCCACGGCGACTTCAACCCCTCCAACGTCATCGTCGGCGACGACGGCCAGCTCTATGTGTGCGACTGGGCACACGCCACCCAGGGCTCCCCTGCTGCCGACGTTGCCACCACCTACCTGCTCTTCGCCCTCAACAGCAAGGACCAGGCTGAGGCCTACCTGGAGCTCTACTGCGACCGCGCCGACATGCCCATGCAGGTCGTGCGTCAGTGGACGAGCATCGTCGCCGCTTCCGAGCTCGCTCGTAAGCGCAACGTGAACGATGAGTTCCTGAAGAACTGGATCGACGTCGTCGATTATCAGTAATATCTGAGCGATTTATTTCGCATCGGAGGCATAAGAAAACCCCGCAACTCATATGGGCTGTGGGGTTTTTCTTTCAGATATCGAGGATGCCACAAGATAAAAGGACGGCCCCACATCTCCCCGATCTGGAGAAATGCGGGGCCGTCCCGTATATCGAACTACAAGCGAAATCGTCGATTAACGGCGGGCCGCCTTAACAAGCTCAGCAACCTTGGCGACGACCTCGTCGATCGCCACGTCCTCACGCTCGCCCGTGGCACGGTCCTTGAGCTCCACAGTACCATTCTTGAGGCCACGCTTACCCAGAACGACCTGATACGGGAAGCCCATGAGGTCGTTATCGGCAAACTTAAAGCCGGGACGCTCGTCACGGTCATCGACGACAACCTCGATACCCTCGGCGCACAGGCCCTCGACGATTTGGTCGCAAACGTTAGCGCACTCCTCCTTCTTGGGATCGAGCGGAATCACCGCGACCTCGTACGGGGCAACGGAGACCGGCCAGACGATGCCGTGTTCGTCGTTGTGCTGCTCCACGACGGCAGCAAGCGAGCGGGACACACCAACGCCGTAGCAACCCATGATGAGCGGCTTCTCCTTGCCGTCCTCGTCCATAAAGGTGGCACCCATGGCCTCGGAGTACTTGGTGCCCAGCTGGAACACCTGAGAGACCTCGATGCCGCGGGCAGCAGAGAGCGGCTTGCCGCAGTGCGGGCAGGGATCGCCGGCAACGACGGTGACCAGATCTGCCCACTCATCGACGGTAAAGTCGCGCTCGGGGCAGGCACCGGTAAAGTGATAATCGACCTCGTTGGCACCGCAGGCCCACTGCTTGGACTCGCGCAGGCTCTCGTCGCACACCAGACGGATGCCCTCGGGTAAGTTAACCGGTCCGATAAAGCCCTTGTGCAGACCGTAGGTCTGGAGCTCCTCGTCGGTCATCATGCGATAGCCCTTGCCAAAGACATGCTCGGCCTTGCAGTCGTTGAGCTCATGATCGCCCGGGACGATGGCCACGACGGGCTTGCCCTCGGCATCGATGAGCGCCAGGGACTTGCGCGTGCCGTTCTCGGGGAACCCAAAGAACTTAGCAACAGCCTCAATGGTGCCCATGCCCGGAGTCTCAACCTTGGTAAGCGTACCGTCACCGGGACCCTCAGTCACGACGACCTTGGTGCTTGCAGCCTCGTCATCGGCAGCAAAGCCGCAATCGTCGCAGTAGACGAGCGAGGCCTCGCCGGCGTCAGCCAGAGCCATGTACTCGACGGAGGTGTCGCCGCCGATCTCGCCGGAGTCGGCGACAACGGGTAGAGCCTTGATGTAGCAGCGCTCGCAGATGTTGGCGTAGGCCTGCTTCATCTTGTCGTACTCCTCCTGCAGGCTCTCCTGCGTGGCGGAGAAGCTGTAGGCATCCTTCATGATGAACTCGCGACCGCGCATCAGACCAAAGCGGGGGCGGAACTCGTCGCGGAACTTATCCTGAATATGGTAGAGGTTGACGGGCAGCTGCTTATAGGAGCGCAGCTCATTGCGCACCAGGGCGGTGACAGTCTCCTCGTGGGTGGGGCCCAGCACGAACTCGCGACCATGACGGTCGTCAAAGCGCACAAGCTCCTTGCCATAGGCATCGATACGGCCGGACTCACGCCACAACTCGGCATCGACCATGATAGGCATCATAAGCTCCTGGGCGCCGGCGGTGTCCATCTCGTCGCGCACGATGTTCTCAATCTTGCGAATCGAGCGCCATGCGAGCGGCAGGTAGGAATACAGACCGGCGGCCTCCTTGCGGATCATGCCGGCACGGAGCAGCAGGCGGTGGCTGGCGAGCTCAGCGTCCGCCGGATCCTCTTTAAGCGTCGGCGCATAGAGCTTAGACATATACATTGCTCGGGTCATTTATTTCTCCTCAATAAGCTTGTCGACCTCTGCCATAAGCGCGTCGACAATTTGGTCCTCAGTTACTTTACCAATGATCTGGCCATGCGAAAAGAGCAAGGCCTGACCACGTCCGCAAGCAACGCCCAGGTCGGCATCAGAAGCCTCACCGGGGCCATTAACGGCACATCCCATGACGGCAATCGAAAGCGGCGCGGAATAGTTCTTAAGCCGCTCGGTGACCTCCTCGGCGATGGGAATGAGGTTAACCTGGCAGCGGGCGCACGTGGGACACGAGACAATCTCGGGACCACGGCGACGCAGGCCCAGCGACTGTAGAATTCCCCAGGCGACCGGCGGCTCCTCAACCGGATCGGCCGTGAGCGACACACGCATGGTGTCGCCGATGCCTTCGGAAAGCAAGATACCCAAGCCTACAGAGCTCTTGATGGTGCCCTGAAGCTTGGTCCCCGCCTCCGTCACGCCCAGGTGAAGCGGAACGTGGGGAATCTCACGTGACAGGGCTCGATAGGTATCGAGCGTCGTTTGCACGCTATGGGCCTTGGCCGAAAGCACAATATTCGTAAAGCCGCGATCCTCAAAGTGCTTGACGAAGCGCTCGCTCGACATCACGAGCTTTTCGGGCTGCGTGAGGTCGTCGCGCTCGGCAATATCTTGCTCAAGCGAGCCCGCGTTCACGCCAATGCGAATCGCACAGCCCGCGGCACCCGCAGCATCGATCACCGCGTCAACCTTGGCCCAATCGCCGATATTGCCGGGATTGATGCGCAGCTTGGCGGCACCGGCCTCAACGGCACCAATGGCGAGCTTATGGTTAAAGTGGATATCGGCGACAATCGGCACCGGAGACTCGGCACAGATGGTGCGGAAGCCCTCAAGCGCGGCCTCGGAGGGCACGCTCACGCGCACGATATCGCAGCCAGCCTGCGCCAACGCGCACACTTGCGCAAGCGTTGCCTGGGCATCAGCGGTATCGGTGCAGGTCATAGATTGGACCACCACCGGCGCGCCGCCACCGATCTGCACGCCGCCCACATGCACGGGGCGCGTCAGCTCGCGAGGCAAAGGATGGGATAAAGACAATCCAAACACTCCCCTACAGAATAAATCGAAGGATGTCGGAACGAAGCATATAGACAAACAGCAGC
>DXZV01000103.1:0-1288 GCA_019419485.1 Collinsella sp. | reverse complement strand
TGCCCACATAGCTCACAATCGTCTGGACCTTGAGCGGAAGCTCGCGGCCCGCAATCTTCTGAATGATCTCGATGACTAGCTTGCCGCCATCGAGTGGCGGGATGGGCAGCAGGTTCATAAAGCCAAGCGAGAATGAAATGAGGGCGGCAAACGAAAGGAACGTGGCAGGGCCGGCAGCAGCAGCCTGTGAGGACATAACGCTAATACCCACGATCGAAGAAGACTGATCGAGAATCTCCATCGTATGCTGCGGCTGGAGTAGGCGCATCACGCCATCCGCCGTCTGTACAACATAGGAGAATGACAGACGCGCCGAGGTGATCGGGTCTATACGGACCACCTGCGTAGAGGCATACACACCTAGGCGCTCGTCCTCTTTGAGCGCAACCGTGGTCGAATGCTGCTTGCCGTCACGCTCGTACTCGATGGCGATATCGCCCTTACCGGCGGCCTTGCCGATGGCATCGTAGACATCCATCCAAGTAGAACATGAGACACCGTCAACCGAAAGGATCGCATCACCGGCCTCGATACCCGCCTTGGCGGCAATAGACCCCTCGTCAACCTGACCGATCACGTTGGTATCCATCGGCACGGTGACACCCGCAATGGAATAGATGCTCATAAGAAGCAAAAAACCCGTCAAGATATTGACGATAATGCCTGCGAGCAGCATAAAGGCGCGCTTGAGAAAGCCTTGGCCAAGATAGGTGTGCGAGCGTTCTTGCGCAAGGAACTCGGCCTCGCCGCACGGCAGCTCCCACACATCGCCCTCGGCAGTCGCATGTTCGCGATCGAAACGGCGACCATCAAAGGTGGTATAGCCTGCCGTGTCTCGTGGCAACGTCTGATATTTGGTGGGATAGTAGCTCGGCGAGGGCTTCTCCCCTTCCTCATACCAGGGCGCGATGGAGCCCCAGCCCAGCAAAAGGGCGCATGCCTCGAGCACATCCTCCTCGGAAAGTTCGAGCTCGACAGCAAGGTCGGCCACGGTCACGCGACCATGACGATAGATAGCCGCGAGCACGCGATCGGCGCACGAAACATCGGTCGGATCCATACCGCAGATGGCAGCGTAGCCACCCAGCAGCAGCGGGGTCACGCCAAACTTGGTTCCAATGCGACGCGACGTGTAATGGATGTCAAAGCGGCACGGCAGACCCAAAAAGAACTCGGTCACACGGACGCCGCAGGCACGCGCCGCCAAAAAGTGGCCGCCCTCGTGCAAAAACACGAGGACGGAAAGCATCAGCAGGCCCCAAAAGACCGATGAGAGAACGCTCAGAAC
>DXZV01000102.1:5193-6363 GCA_019419485.1 Collinsella sp. | reverse complement strand
GCTCTATCTGATCGGCATCGCGGTCGGTTGCATCGCGGCTTTGGTACTCAACCGCACGGCATTTAAGGGCGACCCGGTGCCGTTTATCATGGAGCTCCCCAACTATCGCCTGCCGAGCGTCAAGACGACGGTGATGCTGGCATGGGATAAAGCCAAGGACTTTATTACCAAGGCCTTTACCATTATCTTTGCCGCTACCGTGGTCATCTGGTTCCTGCAGACGTTCGACATTCGCTTTAATGTGGTCGCCGATCAGTCGCAGAGTCTGCTTGCCGGTCTGGGTAGCATCATCGCGCCGGTGTTGGCCCCGCTCGGCTTCGGCGACTGGCGCGCCTCGACGGCGCTCGTCACGGGGCTCATTGCCAAGGAGAGCGTCATCTCGACGCTCACGGTGCTTTTGGGCGCAACGTCGCCCGCGGCGCTGTCGACCATGTTTTCGCCGTTTACCGCCTACGTGTTCTTGGTCTTTACGTTGCTGTACCCGCCTTGTGTGGCGGCAATCGGCGCCGTCAAGAGCGAGTTGGGCGCGCGCTATGCCGTGGCCGTATTCGCGTTTCAGGTCGCCGTTGCCTGGATCGTGGCGTTTGTCGTGCATTCGGCGGGCATATTGCTGGGGTTGGCTTAGTTATGAATTGACGGCGCAACCTCTGTGTATCGAATTGTTTTCGGCCCCGCATCTGTACTGACGGATGCGGGGCCGTTGCTATATAATCGCCTCCGCTCAAAACGATTGGAGACGTTATATATGACTCAGACAAGGCAAGACGGCATCACGCTCAAGCAGTGGCTCCCGCTCATCGGGCTCACCTGCTGTGCGTTCGTGTTCAACACGTCGGAGTTTATGCCCATCGGCCTTTTGACTGATATCGCCGCGTCGTTCTCGCTCACCGAGGCCCAGGCGGGCATCATGATCTCGGTCTACGCCTGGGGCGTCATGCTGCTGTCGTTGCCGCTCATGGTGTTTGCCTCGCGCTTCGAGTTCAAGCGGATGCTGCTGGGCGTGCTCGCCGTGTTCTCGCTGGGCCAGTTTCTGTCCGCTGTGGCGCCGACTTATCCCATCCTGGTCTGCGCGCGCCTGGTGGTCGCTTGCGCACATGCCGTGTTCTGGTCAGTCGCCTCGATTATGGCCTCGCGCCTGGTCGACACTCGCCACGGCGCGCTCGCCATCAG
>DXZV01000102.1:0-5183 GCA_019419485.1 Collinsella sp. | reverse complement strand
CTACGGGCTCGTCCATCGCGCAGATCTTTGGCCTGCCTCTCGGTCGCGCCATTGGCTTGGCCGTGGGCTGGCGCATGACGTTTGCCGTGGTCGGGGGCCTCTCAGCCATCGCGGTCGTCTACCAGGCAGCGGTGTTCCCGGCCATGCCGGCGGGTGAGCGCTTTACCGTCAAACAGCTGCCCGAGCTGCTCAAGAACTCGCTCCTCATCGCGCTCTACGCAGTCACGGTCTTCATGGCGACCGGCTATTACGCAAGCTACAGCTATATCGAGCCCTTCCTGGCGCAGGTCGCGCACGTCGATGCGGGCGCCCTTACCATGACGCTGACGGCGTTTGGCTGTTCCGGCTTGGTGGGCAGCTGGCTGTTCAGCCGCCTGTTCGACGGGCACCGTTTTCCGTTCCTTGCTATCACGCTCTCCGGCGTGCCGGTGGCCCTGCTGCTCATGGGGCCGGCCGCATCGTCGCTCGTGACAGTGCTTGCCGTCTGCGCACTGTGGGGTTGCTGCGCCACGGCCTTTAACGTGGCGTTTCAGGCCGAGCTCATCAAGCACACGCCGGCAGATTCGTCGGCCGTCGCCATGTCGATCTTCTCGGGCCTGTTTAACCTCGGCATTGGCACGGGCACCGCAATCGGCGGTGCCGTGGTTTCGGGTCCCGGTATCGCTTGGATCGGCTTCGCGGGCGGGGCGATTGCCGTCGTGGGCGTCATCCTCGCCATCACGGTGATGTTCCCAGCCATACGCCGCGCCAAGCCTGCTGCCTAGCCATACCCCCTCATCAGTTGCGGCGGAATGCGGACGGGGGTAGCTAATTTGGGATGGGGCTTTTTGACTACCCCATGTCCTGAATTGAGCTGCTTGCCACGAAATGGGCCTATCTACTACTTTTTAGTGTCTATCCTCGACCACACCGGGAAGTACGAAATTAAAACTGCAGGTAGAAAGCTTGCCGGTTTTACAAAAACGCGGGCGTGGTTGACCCATGCGGGTCAAACGTAGTAGATGGGCCGCTTTCGTGGCGCGGCATAATCGAATGTGACAAAGGGACAGTCCCTTTGTCACATTCGGCATACAATGGATGGCGTTGCGTGAAAGTTACCCGGGAGGTTGCTATGTGGGCATACGAGACGACGTTCTACCAGATCTATCCGCTGGGCTTTTGCGGAGCTCCGCGCGAAAACGCCGCGCCCGTTGCCGAGGATGAACTCGCTCAGGCTGCCAACGCCGCGCCCAACTCCGATGCGCCCATCATGAAGATTGCCCGCTGGGCTGACTACCTGCTGGAGCTTGGCGTTGGCGCCGTGCTCATCAACCCACCGCTCGAGTCCGATAGCCACGGCTACGACACGCGCAGCCTGCGCCATATCGACCGTCGCCTGGGTGGGGATGCCGACTTTGCCGCCGTGTGCGAGACGCTGCATGCCCACGGCATCCGCGTGGTGCTCGATGCCGTCTTCAACCACGTCGGCCGCGGCTTCTGGGCCTTCCGCGACGTGCAGGAGCGCAAGTGGGACTCGCCGTACAAGGACTGGTTCCACATCAGCTTTGACGGCGACTCGTGCTATGGCGATGGCTTTTGGTACGAGGGCTGGGAGGGCCATTTTGAGCTTGTGAAGCTCAACCTACAAAACCCCGCCGTGGTCGATTACCTGCTTGAGTCCGTGCGCCGTTGGGCCGACGTCTTTGGCGTCGACGGCCTGCGCCTGGACGTCGCCTACATGCTCGACCGCGATTTCATGCGTCGTTTGCATAACTTTGCCCGTGAGCTCAAGCCCGACTTCGTGCTGATCGGCGAGACGCTCCACGGCGACTACAACCAGATCGTCAACGACGAGATGCTCGACTCCTGCACCAACTACGAGTGCTACAAGGGCCTGTACTCCAGCTTTAACTCGGTCAATATGTTCGAGATCGCGCACTCGCTGCACCGCCAGTTTGGCGGTGACCCGTGGTGCATTTATCGCGGCAAGCATCTGCTGTCGTTTGTCGACAACCACGATGTGCCGCGCCTGGCGAGCATCCTTACCGACAAGTCCTGTCTGCGCCCCGCTTATGGCATGCTCTTTGGCATGCCGGGCATTCCGTGCGTCTACTATGGCAGCGAGTGGGGGATTCCTGGCGAAAAGGGCGGCCCCGATGGTGACTGGGCGCTGCGACCTGCGCTCGATGAGCCTGCGCCCAACGAGCTGACGGCCTTCATCAAGCAGCTCGCGCACCTGCGCTCGGCAGACGACGCGGCGGCCCGTGCCCTCAACTATGGTGCCTATCGCAACGTGGTGATTCAGAACAAGCAGCTGCTGTTCGAGCGCGCCTGCGACGACGCGACGGTGCTCGTGGCGGTCAATGCCGTGAACGAGCCCTATACCTTTGGAGCCGGCGAGCTCAACGGCTCCTTTGCCGACCTACTTGCCGACGATGCGCCCACGGTCGAGCTTACGGGTACCCTCGAGCTTGCACCCTATGAGGTGCGCTATCTACTGAGGGCCTAGCCCATGCCTGTGTCCGACGAGGGCTATCAACATATTGAGCATGGGTTTGAACCCGTGTTTGACGAGCGCTCGCGCGTTTTGGTGCTCGGATCGTTTCCCTCGGTGCTTTCGCGCGCCAACGCCTTTTATTACGGCAACCCTCAGAATCGCTTTTGGCGTGTGATGGCCGTGTGCCTCGGTGCGCCCGTGCCGCCCAACGAGGGAGACTCTTTGGCGAGCGGCGAGCCCGCGACGCTCGACGCCTCGGTTGCTGCCAAGCGATCCATGCTGCTTAACGGTGGCGTAGCCCTGTGGGATGTGATCGAGAGCTGCGACATTAAGGGCTCGAGTGACGCTAGCATCAAAAACGTTGTGCCGGCGCATGTCGAGCGCATTGCCGGCGCAGCTCCCATTGAGCAGGTGATATGCAACGGTGGTACAGCTGGCCGGCTCTACAAGCGCTATCTACAAGAACGCACCGGGCTGCCCGCCATCGTCCTGCCCTCGACAAGTCCCGCCAATGCCGCCTGGCGTCTGGGGCGTCTTGTTGAGCGTTGGCACGAAGCCGTTGACTGGGGCGCCCTGTAATTTAGATATCTGATTGAGCATGGGCGCCGAGGCGTTTGATGATGGCGCGCCAGATTAGCGCGGGCACAGCAGGCCTAGCGCGCACCATGCCGTCGGCGTCGACGCTACCGGCATTGCCACCGCCAAGCAGCTGCGCATGCTCAATGGAGCAGCCTATGCGCACGGCGCCCACAAGCTTATCCATCGCTTCCGAAAATGGTCGGCGCAAGAGGCCCATGCGTGGGGAATGGCGAAGCGCTGCGATGCCGCTGCCGGCGCAGATGGCAACGCCGCCACACCACAATTGGTCATGGCGCTCACATGCCTTGTGCAGGCGAACGGCGGTCCCACGCGCCTGCTCAGCGCCCTCTTGTGCGGCTCGAATCGCGGCATAGACGCGTGTTCCCGTACCGCCAAAGCGCTCAAGCGCCTGCTCGATAGCTGTCAACGTCTCATCGTCAGCCACATCTTCAATGGCCAGCACGATGCCGTCGGCAACGCTGCCGGCGTCATTTGCCTTCAAGTCGACTGGGCGGGGGAGTACAGTGCCGGAAAGCTGTGCATAGGCGGCGATGGCATCCTGCAGGTCCCAGAGCAAAAACTCAAGATCGGCGCTCTCGGGAATACGGACAAACGCGATGTTATGCAGTGTTTTTGGTACATCGCCGCGTGCGGTCGTCTCCATGCCGCCTCCTTTCCGGTCGGTTTCCGTTTAGGTTACACCGTATGACGGCGCTCCGCCGCGCTATCCTAGTGCAACCCTTACGAAAGGAACGCCATGCGTCTGCCCATGAATACCTCGCTTGCCACGCTCAAGCCCTCCGGTATCCGCCGGATCAACGCGCTCGCCGCCCAGCATCCGGGGTGCATCGCGCTCGCGCTCGGCGAGCCCGATTTTCCCACGCCCGATGTGATTAGCGCCGAGGTGACCGCCGCACTGGGCCGCGGCGACACACACTATCCGCCCAACAACGGTCGCCCCGCCCTGCGCGAGGCACTGTCCGAATATATGGGTGACGCGGGTCTGGCGTTTTCCGCCGATGAGGTCATCCTGACCGACGGCGCGACCGAGGCCCTGTCGGCAACATGCATGGCTATGCTCAACCCCGGGGACGAGGTCATCATTCCCACGCCGGCCTTTGGCCTGTACGAAAGCATCGTCGTGGCCAACCACGCCAAGGCGGTCTTTTTGGATACAGAGCCTGCGCAATTTCAGATTGACGAGGATGCGCTTCGCGCCTGTGTGACCCCGGCGACCAAGGCCATCGTTATCTGCTCGCCCAACAATCCCACGGGCTGCATTCTCAACGCGGCATCGCTCGACGTCGTGGCGCGCGTGGCAGAGCAGGCGGGCATCTACGTAGTCTGCGACGACGTATACAACCGCTTGGTCTACGCGGACGGCTACGAGCGCTTTGCCCAGCGACACCCAGAACTGCGCGAGCAGACGGTCGTCATCGAGAGTTTCTCCAAGCCCTGGGCCATGACCGGCTGGCGCTTGGGTTGGCTCGCAGCCGCAGCCCCCGTCATCGCCGAGATCGCAAAGGCCCACCAATACCTAGTATCGAGTGCCGTCTCCTTCGAGATGGACGCCGCCCGCGTGGCGCTTACCGTGGACCCGTCGTCGATGCTCGAAGTCTACCGAGCCCGCCGCGAACGCGTGCTCGCAGCCTTAGACGCCATGGGTCTTGACGTAGTAGAACCGGCAGGCGCCTTCTACGCCTTCCCCAGTATTAAGCAGTTCGACCTAACAAGCGAAGACTTCTGCATCAAAGCCATCAAAGAAGCCAACGTAGCCCTCGTCCCCGGAGACTGCTTCGGCACCGAAGGCCACATCCGCCTGAGCTACTGTGTCTCCGACCAAGATCTGGACGAAGGCCTCCACCGCCTGTCAACCTTCGTTTCAACCTTGTAGCCCAACGAGACCCAAACCATCAGCCCACCGAATTAAGGCTTATGAGTGGGGGCGTCGCTCAACGGAAACCCGGGCCGCCCCATAGGCAACGCAGGCCGCGCCGCCGAAGGCCAGGCGCAAGGTTTTCGTAGATTCCGCACGAGCCGAAGAGCACTTAATGTGCTCTTCGTGCGAGCCCAGGACTTGACCGAGCGAAAACCTTGCGCCTGGCCTTCGGCGGCGCGGCCGGAATGG
>DXZV01000101.1:1549-6393 GCA_019419485.1 Collinsella sp. | reverse complement strand
GTTTTGGGCAAGCGCCTGCGCGAGCGCCAGGCGGCGGCAGCGGCGGGACAGGGCGTCGCGCAAGAACAGCCTACGGGTCGAGGCGGTTGCCCGGACGGAGCGTCGTTCGAGCTGGGCGCGGCCGACCTGCTGCAGTGGCGTATCAGGGACAGCTTCTGTTTGGCTGCGCCAGAAGGTCGCCTGGACGAGGCGGCCTCCACGGCGCTTGCATCAATGGCGTCGACTCTGCGGCTCAATCCGGCGATTGCACGCGAAGCGTCAGCTCAAAAGCAACAGATGGTGCTTGAGCAGCGCCAACGCACGCAGATGAACATTGCCCAGCAGCAACAGCAGTTTGCGGCCTGGCAACAGATGCATGCCTCGCAACAGGCGGCGTTCGACAGCTACCAGCAGGCGTGGTTCGATCGCAGCGACCGTCAGCACGCCGCGAATATGGCTGCCAGCGCCGCCAATTTTTCCAGCGCGGGCGTGGGGACGGGCGCCGCCTCGTATTCCGATGCCATTCGCGGGGTCAACCATTACACCAGACCCGACGGCACCGATGTCGAGGTCTCGGTGATGGCCGACCAGGCCTGGGTCAACGGTTCGGGCGATGTGATCGGTACACGCGATGGTTTTGAACCCGGTTTTGGCTGGACGGAACTGCCTCGTCAATAGCGTGGGGTGGCTTATGTGTGAATCGATGCCGGGTGTGTTTCTCGGCATTGTGCTAAAGAACGGGAAAGGAACAATGATGAGGGAGACGGTACTTTCGCGCACGGCATTTGTCGCGGCGGCGGGAACGGCGCTGCTGACGCTTGTGGGGTGCGGCGGACAGCGGACGCAGGATGCGACGGGTTTTAACGACGACCGCCCGGTAAAGGACAGGATGGACGCGGGTGCGACGTCGGGCGATTCCGGCGACGCGGACAGCGGCTCGGCGGATGCGTTCGATACGTGGTCGGATGATTGCTGGGATGCGCACCGCAACATCAGCATCGCGGCGCTCCTCGAGCTTAAGGGCTGGCAGTTGCAGGAGTTTGCCTCGCAGCAGGGCTATACCTGGCAAGACGCGCTCGAGATGTACGAGGACGAGGCGGGACACGTGCTCAGCGTCTGCAATATCAGCAAGGACGGCGCGACCGAATGGCTCGGCGAGGACGAAATCGGAAAGCTCGACAAGGGCGGCACCGGAAGCACCGTGATGTTCACGCTGCAACTTTCGGGCTATTCGAGCTGCGAGGATGTTATCGCGGGCTTTTCCGTGCCGGTCGAGGACCGGGCGCAGATTACTTCGGGCTCATGGATCGCGTGCGTATACGGTTCCAACATGGCGCGGCACGTTGCCATGGCGAGTCCGATGGAAAACGGTGACTACCGCTTGGATCTCATTACCGAGGAGGCTATCAAGACCGGTAGGTTTACCCAGGGCGGCGGTGCTCCGACGATAGACGAATTTTGGCAGGAAAAGACTGGACGCGCGCTCGGCTAGGTGCGACGTGGCCAATACCATAGCGAGGAACGAACACGATGAATGAAGTGACGATGAACCGTGCGGCCTTTGTGGCAGGCGCGGGTGCGTTGGCTTGTGCGCTGGCTGGCTGCTCGGGCGGATTGGGCGGCGCGGGCGGTGCCAAGAAGGTGACCACGGCGGACGCCGCCTGTGTAGACGACAATGCCAACGTGACGGTCTATGCTGCGATCAACTTGGATGGCGCCGACCTGGTGCGCCTGCTCAAGCATCAAAACTATGAGTGGCAAGGCGAGAGCGTGGGCTACGGTGCCGCCGATGATGCGGGACTTTTCGCTTTTACCTTTTCTAAGATTTCGGATGACGTGGACGAACTTGCGAACAGTGCGATACCGCTTCCGGAGTCCGAGTACGAGGAACTTGAGCCGGGCGGCGGAGACGATAGCGTGGCGATTTTGCTCTCGGTGGGCGGCTATACGACGGGCGATCGTGCGCTCACCGGCGCAATCGGCGATGCGGCGATAGTGCAGGAGAAGTGCACAATCGACGATTCCGTGTATTGGCTGGTCAAGGCGCTCGACGGCAGCCGTTACGTGATTTCGGCCTACGACACCGAAGATGATGGCGACAGCGCGCATGACATCTATATCTATAGTGAGTCTTTTATTCACACCGGTTATCTGAGCGGCGGCGACCAAATCGATATTGACGAACTCTGGAGCCGCCTGACCAATGCCTCGTAGCGCACCAAAACCACCACAAAGGGGACAGTGAGGCGGGACTTTTTGACCGCCTGATGGGTCGAGCGTCACAACTCGTGCGTTACAGCAGCTCGCCGTGGCGGGCGATGTAGCGGCGCTTGGCCAGTTGGGGGAGCGCGATGTAGGCGACGACAATGCCGATGAGCAGCGCGAAGAAGATTGGCGGCAGCGGCATGAGACCCAGCGCATCGGCGATGGGGCTTGCCGGCAGCCAGGTGACGAGCACCAGGCCCAGCACGGTGAGGAGGCACAGCGCGGGCGCGGCGTGGTCGCGCGGGCGTGGCAGGCGCGGGGAGCGCAGCATGTGGACCACGAGCGTCTGCGACCACATGGACTCGACAAACCAACCGCTCTGGAAGAGCGCCGTAAAGGCCGCCATGCCTGCGACGTCGCCTATAGCGGCAAGCTCTGCCCAGCTTGCGCCCACGGCGGCGGGGCACACCACAAAGAAGAGCGCGGCGAAAGTCGCGATATCAAACAGTGAGCTCACGGGGCCCAGCTCGAGCATAAAGCCCTTAATGGACGCGGCGTCCCAAGCACGCGGACGGGCAGTCCAGGCGTCGTCGACGGTGTCCCACGGCAGCGCGATGCACACGATCTCGTAGACCAGCGACAGCAGCACCAACTGCAGAGCGCTCATGGGCAAGAATGGCAAGAACAGGCTCGCGACGGTCACGGATAGCACGTTGCCAAAGTTGGAGCTCACCGTGGTCTTGAGGTACTTGAGCAGGTTGCCGTAGGTGCGGCGGCCTTCGATGATGCCGCGCTCGAGCACGCCCAGGTCTTTCTGGAGCAAGATGATATCGGCGGATTCCTTGGCGATGTCGACGGCCGAATCGACCGAGATGCCGCAGTCGCTCGCACGCATGGCTGCGGCGTCGTTGATGCCGTCGCCCATAAAGCCCACGGTGTGGCCGAGCAGCTCGCGCATGACGCGCACCAGGCGCGCCTTCTGCAGCGGCGAGAGCTTGGCGAAGAGATGGGTTGTCTCGGCACGCTCGGCAAGCTGCGCGTCGTCGAGCGCATCGATCTCGGAGCCGAGCAAGACGTTGCTTGCGTCGATGCCGATCTGTTCGCAGACGGTGGCGGCGACACGGTCGTTATCGCCGGTCAGGATCTTGACCGCTACGCCCTTGGCCTCGAGGGTGGCGACGGCGCCGGCGGCACTTGCTTTGGGAGGATCGAGGAAGGCCAAAAAGCCCATCAGCACCATGTCGCACTCGTCGGCGATGCCAAACTCGCCCACGCAGCGCGGATTGGTCTTCTGCGCCACGGCGATCACGCGCAGGCCCTCGGCGTTGAGCTCGGCGACCTGCTTGCGAATCTGGGCGAGCTTATCGCCGGTAAGCGGCTGGGCGACCCCATCGACCTCGACAAAGGAGCAGATCTCGAGCATTTCCTCGGCAGCCCCCTTGGTGACCATCTGGGTTTTGCCCTGGGCGTCGGCGACAACTACGCTCAGGCGACGGCGCGAGAAATCGAAGGGCACCTCGTCGACCTTGGTATAGCGGTCGCGCAGGCTCTGGCCCAGCATAGAATCGGGCACGACGGTCGAGGGCGTCACATCGGCGCGGTCGATGACGGCCAGGTCGATAAGGTTTTTGAGGCCGGTCTGGAAGAAGCTGTTCAAAAACGCATGGCGCAGTACGCGCACGTCCTCGTTGCCGTCGGTGTTGAGGTAGCGCTCGAGCACGATGCGGTCTTCGGTGAGGGTGCCGGTCTTGTCGCAGCACAGGACGTCCATCGCGCCGAGGTTTTGGATCGCCGGCAGTTCCTTGACGATAACCTGGCGACGGGCGAGGTCCTTGGCGCCCTGCGACAGGCTCGTGGTCACGATGACGGGAAGCATCTGCGGCGTGATGCCCACGGCCACGCTCGTGGCGAATAGCAGCGCGTCGATGACGTTGCCCTTGGTGGCGGCGTTGATGGCAAAGACGGCCGGCGCCATAACGAGCATGAGGCGTACGAGCAGCATGGAGACGCTCGAGACGCCGCGGTCAAACGCGCTCTTCTCGCCGTGCCCGTTGAGCATCTTGGCGATGCCGCCCAGGTAGGTGTCCGAGCCGGTGGCAACGACAAGCGCCATTGCAGTGCCGTTTTGCACGGAGGTGCCGGTAAAGACGATGTTCTTGCAGGCGGAGAGTGGCAGCGCGGAGCCGTTGGCACCCTCGACGACCGCGGCGGAAGCGGTCTTCTCGACGGCGTTGCTCTCGCCGGTGAGTGCGGACTCGATCGCAAACAGATCGCGCGCGGTGATGATACGGGCGTCGGCCGGCACCATATCGCCGGCAGAGAGGCGGATCACATCGCCGGGGACGAGCTCGTCGAAGGGGATCTCGAGGCGCTCGCCGTCGCGCAGAGCGCAGCAGGTGTTGGAGACCAGGTCCTTGAGGGCCTCGGCCGCATTGCCGCTGCGGGCTTCCTGGATAAACTTCATGCCGCCCGATACCAGCAGCATGATGCCGATGACGATGACCGTGGAGGGGTCGCGCTGCGGCTCGGGCACGGCGAGCACGTCGATATAGAGCGAGACCAGTGCGAGCGCGGCGAGGATGCCGGCGAAGGGATCGATGAATGCGTCGGCGATGCGGCGGGCGAGCCGGTGGTGATTTCACCGCTCTACAAGCAGCGCA
>DXZV01000101.1:0-1539 GCA_019419485.1 Collinsella sp. | reverse complement strand
AGCGTCTTGGTCGGCGCCTCGATGGTGTTGGGGCCGACCGCGCTCAGGCGCTCGGCGGCGTGCTCGGCGGTGAGTCCGCCAGCCGTGGCGTCGAGCAGCACGAGGGCGTCCTCGGCGCTATGGGTGGCGGCGAATATGGTGTTCTTGGACAGGCCGGCGTGAGCGGCAGGGCGCGCCGTGCGGCGGCGCTTGGAGATAGCTTCGAGTACCGTGGCGGTTTTGAGCATCAGCATAGGGTCCTCCTTGTTGAAGGGAGTTAGCGTACGTGTCGTATGTGCTTCAAAAAACCTAGATGTCGCTCACGTCATGCTCGCGAGCTACCACAAAGGGGACGGGCACCTTTGTGGTGGTTTTGACGGTCGGCTGTTGGCGCTTATGCGTGTGCGGAATCCTCGCGGCGTGCCGAGGGCGACATGCAGGTTTTTCGACTATGACTGCCTTCCATGGCACACCTCCTTAAGGCCGGGCGCGATGCGCTTCAGGTATCACGTACCCGTTACAATCCGCCCGTATTCTTGATGAGGGGGTTTGTCGTGTCAACCCCTTTGTTTGGAAAACCATTGCCCCTGACAAAGCCTTTACAGAATGCCGAGGCCCCAAAGCGCGCCCGCAACGCGCCCTGCCTGCGCTAAACTGGAAGGCACGTACGCGATTACGAGAGGAGCCCGCATGGAGGCTTACAAGCAAGAGTTCATCAAGTTCATGGTTGAGTCCGACGTTCTTAAATTCGGCAGCTTTACGCTCAAGAGCGGCCGTCAGTCCCCGTTCTTTATGAACGCCGGCGCCTATGTGACGGGCTATCAGCTCAAGAAGCTGGGCGAGTATTACGCCCAGGCCATCCACGATAACTTTGGCGACGACTTTGACGTGCTGTTTGGACCGGCCTACAAGGGTATTCCGCTGGCCGTCGTGACCGCAATTGCCTACCACGAGCTGTACGGCAAGGAGGTCAAGTACTGCTGCGATCGCAAGGAGGCCAAGGACCACGGCGCCGACAAGGGCAACCTGCTGGGCTACGAGCCCCAGGACGGCGACCGCGTGGTCATGGTCGAGGACGTCACCACCAGCGGTAAGTCCATCGACGAGACCTATCCCAAGGTCAAGGCTGCTGCCGATGTCGAGATCAAGGGCCTCATCGTGTCCCTCAACCGCATGGAGGTCGGCAAGGGTGGCGTGACCACCGCGCAGAAGGAGATCGAGGCCAAGTACGGTTTCCCCGTCGCGAGCATCGTCTCCATGGCCGAGGTCGTCGAGACCCTCTACAACCACGAGATCGACGGCAAAGTCGTCATCGACGACGAGCTCAAGGCCGCTATCGACGCCTATTACGAGCAGTACGGAGCTCGTTAGTTACGGCGTTTTACCAAACGCCGTAACTGCTCGACGCTGCGCGGGCCGCATTTGGACAATCTGACGTTCAACTTCAAGGGCGCGACCAGAAGGTCAGCGCCCTTTCGTTTCACGTCACCTTGTCTCAAATGCGACCCGCTCGCTCATATGACCCAATCCACTGTCAAGGGCCACAATGGCCCCGCCGAC
>DXZV01000100.1:515-6450 GCA_019419485.1 Collinsella sp. | reverse complement strand
TTCTCAGAGGCCGCGAAAGCGGCTTCCGCTCACGCCGCAGGACTTCCCGTCATCGCTGTCCGTCACGCAAGCCGATATGCTCTATATCCCCGAAAAATCTCTGAGTCCCGCAGCTCAAATGGAAGTTCGCAGGCTTGCAACATTTGCCAACCCGGAATTCTTCCGTGCCCAATCAATGCACCAATCAGTATTCGACAAACCGCGGTACATAGACCTCAGCGAACTTAGAGATGGCTGCGTTGCGATTCCCAGAGGCTGTAAAGCTCAACTCGAGCGGCTGCTTCAAGAAGCCGGCGCTTCTGCTCACTATTCAGACAAGCGCATGTCGGGCAATCCAATTGTGATGACATTTAAAGGGGCTCTTCGCCCTGAACAGCAAATTGCCGCCGAACAGATGCTCAACTATGAAGACGGGATCATGTCTGCACCGACGGGTTTCGGCAAAACCGTCATCGGAGCCTATCTTATTGCTGCCATCGGTCTTCCAACGCTTGTCATCGTTCCCAAGACTGCGCTCATTGCCCAATGGAAATCCCAGCTCGAACGGTTTATCGACATTACGGATAAAAGAAAGCCAGTCCGAACCCCAAAAGGACGAATCAGTAAAAGGCAGCCTCCGCTCATTGGGCAAATCGGAGGAGGCAAGACCGCCATAAGCCGTCTCATCGACATTGCTTCATTCCAGTCGCTATCCGGCAAGGATCCCCAAACCGGCGAGTCATTAGCCAAGGAGTTCGTTCGTGATTACGGCCTCATCATCTGTGATGAATGTCACCATGCAGCCGCACCACAGCTTGAGCTTGTCCTCAAGTCCGCTCCAGCCAAATATGTATACGGCCTTTCCGCGACGCCTGAACGCTCGGACGGACTCACGCGAGCGCTCTCAATGCTCTGCGGCCCGCTTCGCCATGTCATTGATCCAAAAACGCAAGCAATCCAACAGGGAATTCAGCGCGTTGTTAGGCCGCGTTTTACCGGAGTTCGACTACCCGCCTACGAACCAGGGGCGTCCTTTAATCAAGTTCTCGATCTCCTGTGTGCGCACACAGCGAGAAACGAAGCAATTGTCGACGATGCCCTCGAGACCGCGTCAAACGGTCGACATCCGCTTGTGCTATCCAAAAGGAAAAAACATGCCGAAGAGCTATGTAGGCTGCTTCAAAGCCGCGGACACGAACCTATACTCTTAACCGGAGAAATCGACGCCAAAGAAAGAAAGGCAATACTGAACAGCCTTCCCGGCTTCGAGCATGAGCATCGAATTATCATCGCAACCGAAGGCCTTCTGGGCGAGGGTTTCGACCTGTCTTACCTTGACACTCTGCTCATTGCCACACCGATATCTTGGGACGGCAGCATAACGCAGCAGGCAGGCAGGCTACATAGAAGTCACGAGGGCAAGCAGCGGGTTGAGATATTCGACTATGTTGATTTGTCGATACCCATGCTCGCGCACATGTACCAGAAGAGACTCAAGACCTACGCCAAGCTGGGGTATGAAGTCTTTGCAGCAAATGACAACAGACAGGACGATCGAAATATCCTCGTTAGGTCGGCAAGAGCCGTGGAGGCTTTAGTGAATGACATCGAGAACGCATCGAAAAGCATTTTTATTGCCGCACCCTACGCGTCCGCCGCATGCCTTGAAAAGCTCGCCGCTGCACTCGCGGATGCCGCTACCCGTGGAATTGCCCTTGAGATTTCTATTGCTTCAACTCCACGCGATGACGTGAAAGCGATTTTTGCCGAGATGAACGTCAACTATCTCATCAAAGCCGAAGGACGCCTGTGCGCATCAGTGATTGACGAGGAAACTGTCTGGTACGGAGCTATTCCGTTGCTGGCTTTCCCAAAGAAAGAAGACTGCAGCATTCGTTTCAAAAGCAGCGAAGTCGCAGCCGAGCTTTTGAGCGAAATTCAGCGAAAAGTGGAACCGGAGGCCGCGGCGACGAACGGGGTACCCCCAGCAGTTGCGGTTAAATAGGGACTGTTTTTGACTTATTAGCCGTCAATCAATCCCTATTCCACCGCAACTTAGAAATCGGCAATCAGCCCTGCGGACCCTGGAACAGCTCCTCATGCGAGCCCATTCTGACCAGCCGGATCACAGGATTAGTCTTATGCGGTAAGTAGAGAACGACCACGTCGACCAAGCCATCGGATAGGTGGAAATCGATGTGGCCGTTGTAGTTTCCGCCCGGGTTTGAAAGCTCATGGGCGCCATATTCCGCGGGAAGCGAGCCGTGAGCTGCAAGCTCTGCGACTGCCGCCTTAAACTCACTCTTTAGCTGCGGATGCATGCGCATCGTTCGTTTGTAGTCCGCCTTAAATTGAGCCTCGACTTTAATCTCGAACATCGCTATTCCTCATCGAGGAATGACATAAGCTCATCAGCGTTGTTGAATGACGGGCTATCGTCCGGCAAAATCCCCAACTCATGAGCCTCGGCGATCACCATGGCACGCCTCGTCGCCTCGTTAGGCACCTCCGCCCTTCCTACAATCTCAAAAGGAATCTTTCGCTGATTTACAAGCTGCCGAACGGCAAGATTGAGATAGGAATTGAGGCTGAGGCCGACCGAATCCAAGAACTCAGTCGCCTGCTCCTTGAGCCCCTCTTCGATGCGAACCGTCGTAGGCTTAACCGTTGCAGTAGACATACGCGACCTCCTCGCCCTCGTCTTTTACATCAGTATACCCAATATAAATGTCAACCTGACGTTAGATAGCATCAGATTACCATGCATATTCATGTCGCTGTGGGCACGATTGCTCTACATCAACCCGCCGAGCGCAATGTCGACGGCCTCGTTGAAGTCGTCAGTAATGTGTACCAAATCCGGATCGAGCGGGCTGATCATACCGGCGTCCATCACCGGACCGTTAAGCCAGTCGAATAGGCCCTGCCAGTACTCGCTGCCTACCAGCACAAGCGGCATGCGCTTGACCTTGTGCGTTTGCACCAGTGTGAGCACCTCGAACATCTCGTCGAGCGTGCCAAACCCGCCGGGAAACACAATAGCGCCCGAACTGTACTTAACGAACATGGTTTTGCGCACAAAGAAGTAGCGGAAGTCCATGCCGAGGTTTACGTATTTGTTGAGCCCCTGCTCATGCGGCAATTCAATGCCCAGGCCAACTGACTTGCCGTTGACACTCGCCGCCCCCCTGTTGGCCGCTTCCATGATGCCGGGGCCGCCACCGGTGATGACCGCCACGCCGCGCTGGGCAATCTTGCGCCCGACGGTACGCGCCGCCTTATAGAGCGGATCGGTCTTGGGCGTGCGGGCGCTACCGAAGATGGTCACCGCGGGTCCGAGCTCGGCAAGCGCGCCAAAGCCGTCGACAAACTCGGCCTGAATACGCAGCACGCGCCACGGATCGGCATGCAGCCAGTCGGTCGACTCCTCAGGCGCCAGCAGATTGGCATAGGTGTTGTCCTTAGGAATCATGGGGCCGCGCATGACCACGGGGCCGCGGCGGTACGTCTCGTCGTAGGCGGGCTCGCCCTCGACGTTCTCATTCTTAATCATGGGTACTCCTATCGAGAAAAAGAAAAGCGAGCGGGGTCGACGCCATGCGCCAAACACCCGCCCGAACATCAACTAGTCGGTATGGTACCCACGATGCATCATGCGCTTGCAAGGCATCGGTCAGCGGTCGCGCAGCCGGCGTCAGCGAATGTGACGAGCAGCTGCCGCTCAGCCTTTGCCGTTGCCCACGCTCTGCAAGCGTGTCTTTCGCCCTTAGTAATCCACCGCGGCAGGGCTATTCATCCAATCGCTCACGAATGCGCCATAGCGGCCCTCGATAATGGCCTGGCGAGCACGCTGCATAAGGTTGAGCAGGTAGTAGATGTTGTGCATCGACAGCAGAATGCCGCCGAGCATCTCCTTCTGCGTGACCATGTGACGGATGAGCGCACGGCTGTAACCGCCCGTGCACACCGGGCAGGTGCAGGTGGGATCGATGGGGCCGTCGTCGTGCGCAAAGCGAGCGTTGCGGAAGTTGAGGCGCCCCTCGCTCGAGAATGCCGTGCCCATGCGGCCGGTGCGCGTCGGCAGCACGCAGTCGAACATGTCGATGCCCACGCCAACGCCGCGCACGAGCGTGGTAGGGTTGCCGACGCCCATGAGGTAGCGCGGCTTGTGCTTAGGCATATACTCGCTCACGAGCGGTGCCAGGGTCTCGAACATGGTCTCGTGATCCTCGCCCACCGAATAGCCACCGATACCATAGCCCGGGAAGTCGCCGCACTCCTCTAGATGGCGCAACGAGCGCAGGCGCAGGTCCAGGTGCATGCCACCCTGGACGATGCCAAAGAGTGCCTGGTCATCGCGGGCGTGTGCCTTATAGCAGCGCTCGGCCCACATACTCGACAGCTCAACGGCGCGCTCAACGTAGGCGCGCGTGGCGGGATAGCCCGGGCACTGATCGAGCTGCATGCAGATGTCGGAGCCGAGCTTCATGGCGATTTCCATGTTGTCCTCGGGCGTCCAGAACACGTGGCGGCCGTCGTAGTCGTTGACGATAAAGCGCACGCCCTCGTCGGTGAGCTTGACCGCGTCGTTGTGGCTGAACACCTGGAAACCGCCCGAGTCGGTGAGGATGGGGCCGTGCCAGTTCATAAACTTGTGCAGTCCGCCCAGCTCGGCGATGGTGTCCTCGCCGGGACGCATGGACAGGTGATAAGTATTGGCAAGCACGATCTGGGCGCCGAGCTGTTTGACGGTCTCGGTAGGAATGCCCTTGACGTTTGCCTTGGTGCCCACGGGCATGAAGATCGGTGTCTCGATGTCGCCGTGCGGGGTGTGCAGCACGCCGGCACGCGCGTGCGTGGTCGGGTCCTCGGCGATCAGGTCGAATTTAAAGAGGCTCTGGTCCATAAACTGGAACTCCTTGGTTGCGGTTCATACGCAGACCATTATACGGGCAACCCGCAAGGAGCACCGACTCGACAGAAACTGGCGCAAAGGGGACAGCAAACGAGCGTGGATTTTCGGACGATTACCTCACGAGAGTGGATAATCTCCCACTTTGGCCCGAAACACAAACCAAAAACGGGAGATTATCCACTCTCATGCGGCGGGTACTCATTTAAGTACGTCCCCAATGAGTGGAACTATTTACCAGCCACGCCAACGCCGATGTTTTGGCAACGTCGATGTTTTGGCACCGACAGCGAAAACCCGCCAGAGCGAGCAAGGTGCCTTGAAACAAGGCGGCATTGACCTTCTGGTCATGCCGCCGAAGTTGAAAGGCAGATTGCCGCTCTGGCGGGTTTGCAGCGTCGGCCCGTTACGGCGTTTGGTAAAACGCCGTAACTCCTACGGACGCTGGCCCATGCCACCCTCGAGGGTGACCGTCTCGCCGTTCATGTACTTAAAGTCGGGGCCGCAGAGCTGAACGACCACGCGGCCGATCTCCTTCTCGACGTCGCCGTAGTGGCCCGCCGGCGGCATGTGGACGTTGGCCTTAAACGCCTCGGGATAAGCATCCTGGAAGTTCTCGAGCGCAGCGGTCCAAGCAAGCGGGCACACGATGTTGACGTTGATGCCGTCCTTGCCCCACTCGTTGGCGGCAACGCGGGTCAGGCCGCGGATGCCCTCCTTGGCGGCAGCATAGCTGCACTGGCCATAATTGCCAAACAAACCGGCGCCCGAAGCAAAGTTGACCACGGAGCCCTTGGTCTCCTTCAGATGCGGATAGGCCTTCTGCATGTACAGGTAGGTGGCATACAGGCCAGAGTAAATGGCCAGGTTAAACTGGTCCATAGTGTGATCGGCAATGGTCACGCCCGAAGCGCTGGCCTGAGCGTTGTTGACGACGGCGTCGATGCGACCGAACTCCTCAATCGCCTTGTCGATAACGTTCTGCACAACGGCCTCGTTATCCTGACCAGCCGAGACATCAGCCTGAACAGGCAGCACCTTGAC
>DXZV01000100.1:0-505 GCA_019419485.1 Collinsella sp. | reverse complement strand
TCGAGCTTGGCAACGTTGCGGCCGGTAATGACGAGGTTTGCGCCCTCCTTGGCAAATGCGATATCGATGCCGTAGCCGATGGAGCCAGCGGAGCCGTCCTTAAGCGTGGCCTTGCCGCCGCCGGTGACGATTACGGTCTTACCAGTGAAAAGTCCCATATAAAGTCCTTTCAAATCGCGGCGGACACGCCCGCCGACTGCGCGCATCCAAATTCACGCGCCAAAAGCTGGAATGCAACTTTAACGTGTTCAAGCGAAAATAATAGACCGCGGTAGGCGAACGGCACCACGTCGTTCGGCGAAGGGATTGTCAAGTACAAACTGGATAAAGCTGCCGAGTTATTGTTATCAGATCGAGCCATCGAACACGTTTTGAAACTTTGCTGCGGCGCGCGGGATGTCGGCGCGAGACTTTATCATAGGGTGACAAACAACGATGAGGAGCACATGCCTATGACAGACGAGCTGGACCCCCAGACTCAACAGCATATTGATGATTCCGCAGA
>DXZV01000010.1:12677-24234 GCA_019419485.1 Collinsella sp. | reverse complement strand
CCCAACGGCCGTTACGGCTTCGTTAGAAACGCGCCCCACCATGGATGGTGAACCCGAAAGGCAAGGCGCGCGGGCACGGCGACTCGGCCCGCGCTCCCGGAAGAGAAAGGACGAACCCATGGGTTACATGCTCGAGACGCGCGGGCTCACCAAGCGCTTCGGCCGCGGCGACCAGGCGCAGGACGCCGTGGCCGACGTGAGCCTTCATATCCGCGAGGGCGAGGTGTACGGGCTGCTCGGCCCCAACGGCGCCGGCAAGTCGACGACGCTCAAGATGATCTGCGGGATGCTGCGGCCGACGGCCGGGGAGATCCTCTTTGCCGGGCACGCCTGGCGCCGCGAGGACCTCTACGCAATCGGCAGCCTCATCGAGGAGGCGCCGCTCTACCCCAACCTCACCGCGCGCGAGAACCTGCGCGTTCGCACCACGCTGCTGGGCCTTCCCGAGAGCCGCGTAGATGAGGTGCTCGCCGCCGTGGACCTCGCGGACACCGGGAAGAAGCGCGCCGGGCGCTTCTCGATGGGCATGCGGCAGCGCCTGGGGCTCGCGCTGGCGCTGATCGCCCGGCCACGCCTGCTCGTGCTCGACGAGCCCACCAACGGCCTCGACCCCATCGGCATCGAGGAGCTGCGCGACCAGATCCGCGGCTTCGCGGCGGCGGGCACGACGGTGATCGTCTCGAGCCACATCCTCTCCGAGGTGCAGCAGATGGCGGACACCATCGGCATCATCTACGGGGGGCGCCTCGCCTACGAGGATGCGCTTCGGCCCGGGCAGGACCTCGAGGAACTCTTCATGAGCGTCTGCCGGGAGGGGCGTCGAGCGCGCGGGGAGGTGGCGGCATGACGGGCGAGAAAGGCGGCCTGCTCGCGGGCCTGCGCGCCGAGGCCCTGAAGTCGCGCCACGCGGCACCGGTTCGCCTGGCCGTGCTCATGGCGCTGCCGATGCCGCTGCTCGGCGCGATGCCCTACCGGGGCGTGCAGATCTTCAGCGCATGGAACTACTGGTACGCGCTCTTCCTGCCCGTGTGTCTCTCGCTCGTGGTGGCGTGCGTCGCGCGGGCTGATGCTCGCACGCGGATGCGGGGGCTTCTGGGCCTGGGCTTCCCGCTCGGGCGCGCCTGGTGGGCCAAGGCGCTCTGGTGCCTCGCGCTCTGCACGCTCTCGAACCTCGTGGTCTTCGGCATCTACCTCGCGGGATCGGCGTTCTCCTCGCAGGGCCTCACGGCCGCGGGCACGCTCACGATGCTCCTCTGCGCGCTCGCCAACACGGTGACCGCGGCGTGGATGATCCCCGCAGGGCTCTTCCTCACGGCGCGGCTCGGCATGCTCGCGGGCATCTTCTGCCCGCTCGCCGCGCAGCTCGTGGGTGGGTTCGCCTGGTCGCTGATGCCGCTGCCGCAGCTCTTTCCGCCGTCGGCGAGCATGGTCATCCCCACGAGCTTCATCCCCGTGCTGCCGAGCGGCGAGCCGCTCGCGGCGGACATGGCGCTCGGCGGGGCGCTCGCGTCGGACGGCATGCTCACGCTGGCGGGCCTTGCGGTCTGCGCGCTCGCGTTCGCCGCGCTCACGGCGGCGGGCGCGGCCTGGTTCGCGCGCTCCGAGGAGAGGTGATGGCCGTGGCACGACTCTCCGACCCGACGCCGCGCATGACTCTCCCGCGGGCCCTGCTCTCCGAGGCCCTGCGCCTGGCGCGCTCCCCGCTCACGGCGGTGCACCTCGTCTGCGGCCTGGCAGCCGGTCTTGCCTGCGGCGAGTACTTCTCCGTAACCCGATGGGACCCGGCGCTGGGCGCGGACGCCTACGCCCAGTTCCTCGGCGCCCTCATGCCGCTCATGTCCGCCATCGTCTGCGGGCTCGCCGTGGACGAGGAGCGCGCTGCCGGGCGCCTCGCCAACCTCACGGCGGTCCCCTCGCGCGGGCGCGCCGTCGCGGCGAAGCTGCTCGCCCTTGCGGCGCTCGGCGCGGGCGCGCTGGCCGTGGCGCTCGGCGTGTTCGGGGCCGTGCTCGCCGTCGCCGGGCGCCTGCCGCTCGGGCCCGCTCCGCTTGCGGCCGCCTGGGCGGGTATCGTGCTGGGGAGCCTGCCCCTCTACGCGCCGGGGCTCGGCGTGGCCCTGCGCCTCGGCCGCAACGCCGCCATCGGCGCCGGCGCGGCGGGGATGCTCCTCGCGTTCTTCTCGGTGGGCGGACTTGCGCACGGCCTCATGACCGGAGAGCTCACCGGTGCCCTGGCGACGCCCCTGAGCTGGGTGCCGCTCGCCTGGCCCGCGCGCCTGGGGTCGCTCGGGGTGGAGGCCTTCATCGACGCCGCACGCGCGGCGGGCCCTCTCCTCACGACTGCGCTCGCTGGCCTCGCGCTCACCCTGGCAGCCGCCGCCGTCCTTATCGCCTGGTTCTGCCGCTTCGAGGACGGGAGGGCAGATGCGTAGGAAGCCGCTCGCCGCCGTGCTCGCCCTCCTCTCCGCAGCGCTCGTCCTGGGCGGGAATGCCCTGCTCGACGCCGGCTGGGGGTCGGCGCTGCGCTCGATCGCCGACCGCGTGCTGCCCAACCCTGAGATCGCCATGTGGGCGCCCGCGCCCGAGCCCGGCAGCCACGCGAGCTCCTACGCCGACGCCACCGGGGCGGGGGCGAACTATGTCTACCTGGTGGACGCGGCGGACGACAGGGGCAATGTCCGAGAGCTCCAGCTCATCTTCTTCGGGCGGGAGTCGGACGGCGAGGGCTGGCTCGGGATCGAGGCGCGCGGCGGCTCGGGCGTGCGCTACCGCGCGTGCGACGCGGCCGAGGCGCCCGCGGCTGCGCGCGGGGCTCTGGACCGCTGAGCGCGGCGCTAGTACAATTCCGACGGAAGTTTCAGGAGGTCGAACATGGCGAGGATACTGGCAGTGGATGATGAGCGGGCGATCCTCGACGCGCTCGCGCGCGTCCTCGGCCGCGACGGCCATGAGGTCGTCAGGGCGACGGACCCGACGGCGGTCCCGGGGATGGACCTCTCGCGCTTCGACCTCGTGCTCTGCGACGTCATGATGCCGGGGCTCGACGGCTTCGAGCTCGTGCGGCAGATCCGCCCGGACTTCGACGGGCCCATCATATTCCTGACCGCGCGCGTGGCCGAGGAGGACGCCGTGGCCGGCTACGGCCTGGGCGCCGACGACTACGTCCGCAAGCCCTTCGGGGCCGCGGAGCTGCGCGCCAAGGTCGCGGCCCATCTACGCCGTGAGCGCCGGCCGCGCTCGCACGCCCTCTCCTTCGGGGAGGTGCGGATCGACCTCGGGGCGCGCGGCCTCGCCGTGGGTGGCGAGGCCGTGCCGCTCACGCCCACCGAGTACGCCATCTGCGAGTACCTCGCTCGTCACCCCGGGCAGGTCATGAGCCGCGCGCAGATACGCGAGGCGGTGCTCGGCTGGGAGAGCGACTCCGACGACGCGGCCATATCCATGCAGGTCAGCCGCGCCCGGAGGAAACTCTCCGAGGCCGGCGCCGATCCGATCGCGACCGTCTGGGGGATGGGGTACAAGTGGCAGCTCTGAGGACCGGGGCGCGAGGTCGCGGGGGCATGCCGCTCTCCTTCGTCATCGCGCGCTACTTCGCCTACGCGTTCGCGGCGGTCGCCACGGCGTGGCTCGCCTCGTTCATGGCGCTCTCCGTGGCGATCGACGCGGGCATCGTCTACGAGGCAAGCTGGGGGCCGGCCAATGCGCGCGAGGTCGCGGAGGGCCTGGCACGCGACGGCGTCTGCGGGCAGCAGGACGTGCCGACGGCGTACCGCTACCTCATCCTGAACAAGGACGGATACGTGCTGATGACAGACCTCGAGGGCACGCGGCTCGAGGGCACGGCGGAAATGGCCCGTACGGCACTCGCCGCGGATCCGGGCGCAGTGGAGATCGAGGGCGGGGGTTCGGGCCTCACCTACGCCGCGTTCCCGCTCAAGGGCGGCGGGGCCTGCGCGCTCGTCAGCGAGTACCTGCCGCAGTGGGTCTCGCGCGACCTCGCCGGCCTGCTTCCCAACCCGCAGAACCTCATGCTCGTCGGCGCCGCTGCGGGAAGCGCGCTCGCGCTCGCGCTCGTGGCGCGCCGCGCGAGCCGCGTGATCTCGCGCAAGATGGCGCCGCTCGCGGAGGCGGCGGGGCGCGTCGGCGCGGGGGAGCTCGACTTCGCGGTCGGCAGCACCAACGTGCGCGAGGTGAACGACGTCCTCGCCGCGATGGACGCCATGCGGGCCTCCCTCGCCGAGTCGCTCGAGGCCCGCTGGGCCGCGGAGCGGGGGCAGCGCGAGCAGATGGCGTCGCTCGCCCACGACCTCAAGACGCCGCTCACCGTGCTGCGCGCCAACGCCGACTTCGTGGCGGAGGAGCTGGAAGACGAGAAAGACGCCGACCTCGCGGCCGCCGCGCGCGACATAGCCGGCGGTGTCGAACGGCTCGACGGCTACGTGCGCCTGCTCATCGAGGCCTCGCGCGGGTCCGGCGGGGCGGAGAGGGCCCCCATGCGGCCGGCCGAGCTCTGCGAGCAGGTCCTCGCCGAGGCCGCCCAGATCGCCCGGGCGCGAGGCGTGACGCTCGACGCGGCCACGGGCCCCGCCGTCGCGGGCGCGCCCGAGGCCCCGCTCGACCGAACCGCCCTGGCGCGAGCCGCCGCGAACCTCGTGGCCAACGCCGCCGAGCACGCGCGCTCGCGCGTGGCGGTCTCCTGCGACGTCGCGGGCGGGCGCCTCGTCATCGAGGTTGCCGACGACGGACCGGGCTTTTCTCCCGCCGCCCTCGAACGCGGCTGCGAGCGCCTCTTCACTGACGACTCCTCCCGCTCCTCGCGCGACGGAGGGCGCCACTACGGGCTCGGCCTCCACGTCGCCTCCGAGGCCGCGAGCGCCCACGGGGGCTCCGTCTCGCTCGCCAACAGCCCCTCGGGCGGCGCGGTGGCCACCATTGCGGTCCCCCTGTGCGGGGCCTGACGACTCAGGCCCTCACACCGGTGTACCTCGCAACCAAACGCTTCCATCTTGAAACACGGGGAGTAAATCGCGAAATCGCAGGTGAAAGGGAGTAAAACGACAAAGAAAAAGCCTCCGTCCCAACGCGGGAACGGAGGCCAGATTATCGAATTTACTCACCAATGTCGCTGGCGGCTTTGCCGTGACTCTCGTACGAAACGAAACTCAGCGGCACAGTGCGGCACTCAAAAGTGCAGGTCAGAACCCTATCGGCTTACTCCCACTCGATCGTCGCGGGCGGCTTGGACGTGATGTCGTAGCACACGCGGTTGGCGCCAGGAACCTCGGCAACGATGCGGCCAGAGATGCGGGCTAGTACGTCATAGGGCAGCTTGGCCCAGTCGGCGGTCATGGCATCGCTGGACTCGACGGCACGCAAGATGATCGGGCGCTGGTAGGTGCGCTCGTCGCCCATAACGCCAACGGACTTGATGTCAGGCAGGACCGCGAAATACTGCCAGCAGCTGTGCTCGGAGTTGCGCTCGCCGGTCTGCTCAAACAGACGCTGGTTGTAGGCGTCGAGCTCCTCGCGCACGATGGCATCGGCGTTCTTGAGGATCTCGAGCTTCTCCTTGTCGACCGCGCCGATGATGCGGATGGCCAGGCCCGGGCCCGGGAAGGGCTGACGGAACACGATGTGACCCGGCAGGCCCAGCGCCAGACCAAGCGCGCGGACCTCGTCCTTAAAGAAGTGGTCGAGCGGCTCAATGAGGTCGAAGTGCACGCCCTCGGGGAACGGGATCAGGTTGTGATGGCTCTTGATAGTGGCCGTCTTGCCGCCCGTCTTGCGAGCGCCGGACTCGATGATGTCGGGGTAGATAGTGCCCTGAGCCAGGTACTTGACCGGCTTGCCGTCGGTCTCGAGCTGCTGCGCCACGGCGAAGAACTCTTTCCAGAACTGCGTACCGATGATACGGCGCTTCTCCTCGGGCTCGGTCACGCCGGCCAGAAGCTCGGCGTAGCGGTCCTCGGCATGAACGTGGATAAAGTCGACGTCAAATTGCTTGGTGAAGACCTCCTCCACCTGCTCGGGCTCGCCCTTGCGCAGCAGGCCGTGGTTGATGAACACGCACGTCATCTGCTTGCCCACGGCGCGGGCGCCCAGCGCGGCCACGACGGAGGAGTCGACGCCGCCGGACAGGGCCAGAATCACGCGGTCGTTGCCGACCTTCTCGCGGAACTCGGCCGTCATGGTCTCGACCAGGTTGTCCATGCTCCAGTTGGGCTCCAGGCCGCAGATCTCAAACAGGAAGTTGCTCAGCAGCTGCTGACCATACTCGGAGTGCTTGACCTCGGGGTGGAACTGCGTGGTGAAGATCTTGCGCTCGGGGCACTCCATGGCAGCAACCGGGCACACGTCGGTGCTGGCGGTAACGGTAAAGCCCTCGGGCACCTCGGAAACGGCGTCGCGATGGCTCATCCACACAGTCTGCTCCATGGGCGTGGAGTTAAAGAGCTTGGCGCCGGCCGTGCGCGTGATGGTGGCGCGGCCGTACTCGCCCACCTCGGAGTGGCCGACCTTGCCGCCGAGCGTCACGGCCGTGATCTGATGGCCGTAGCAAAAGCCCAGGACGGGAAGGCCCAGGTCAAAGATGGCGGGATCGATGGACGGAGCGTCCTCGGCATACACGGAAGCCGGGCCGCCGGAAAGGATGAGCGCAGAGGCGTTCATCTCGCGAATCTCGTCGGCCGAGATGTCGCAGGGGACGATCTCGGAATACACGTTGAGGTCGCGGACGCGACGGGCAATGAGCTGACCGTACTGCGCACCAAAGTCGAGTACGAGGACCTTTGCGGAAGCCTTTTGATCCATGGTTCTCCCTCTTGTTGGCGGGGAGCCGGTGCCCACCCGCGTGAATGAACGAAAATAACCTCCATAGTGTACACGTTATATGGGGTTTCTCGTCCCTCGCAGCCATCAGCGCACGGCAAACGCACGACCTGGGCCCCTATTTGACGGCAATTGAAGTGTTACCAAGCGTTACCGATGATGTAATACGTTTGAACATTGGACGCCCTGTGCCACAATACTGCCGAACGACTCCGCCTCTGTGGCGGCAAATACGATAGGAATACCAGCATGAAGCGCATCCTTCTCATCGCCACGGGCGGCACCATCGCATCGACCGAGGACGGCAACGGCCTCTCCCCCGCCCTGACCGGTGAGGAGCTCGCCCAGAGCGTCCCCGAGATCTCGGGCCTCTGCGAGCTCAACGTCGTGCAGCCCATGAACATCGACAGCACCAATATGCGCCCGAGCGACTGGATGCGTATCCGCGACGTCATCGTCGAGGGCTATGCCGACCACGACGGCTTCGTGATTCTGCACGGCACCGACACCATGAGCTACACCGCAGCAGCGCTTTCCTACCTGATTCAGGACAGCCCCAAGCCCATCGTGCTCACCGGCTCGCAAAAGCCCATGGGCAATCCCTTTACCGATGCCAAACTTAATCTGTACCAGAGCCTGCTCTATGCGCTCGACGAGCATTCGCACGACGTCTCGATCGTGTTTGGCGGCGTCGCCATTGCCGGCACGCGCGCCCGCAAGCAGCGCACCATGAGCTTTAACGCGTTCATTAGCGTCAACTATCCGCCCATCGCCTATATCCGCAACGACCGCATCGTGCGCAATGGGCTTCACGGCACGCATCAGGGCGAAAACCCGGTGCGTTTCTACGACAGCATCGACCCGCACGTATTTGTACTCAAGCTTACGCCCGGCGTAAACCCGGGCATCCTCGACGCCCTTGCCGATAGCTACGATGCTGTAATCCTTGAGACCTTTGGCATTGGCGGTATCCCCGAGTTTGGTGAGTCGGGCGAGTCGTTCCAAGAGGCTATTTTCCGCTGGGTCGATTCGGGCCGCACTGTCGTTATGACCACGCAGGTCCCCGAAGAGGGCCTCGATCTGGGCGTTTATGAGGTCGGCCGTGCTTACGCCGATCATCCGGGTATTCTGCGCGGCGATGACATGACCACCGAGACGCTCGTGGCCAAGACCATGTGGGCACTCGGCCAGTCACGCGATGCCGCCGAAATCCAGCGCCTGTTCTACAGCCAAGTCAACCACGACCGCATCCCGATGGCGTAATCCCTAAGGCAGTTCCACTTATCGCAGCCTCAAACGACAGGTGGTCCCCCTCGGGCCGTGCAAAAATCGGAGTATTCTGCAATTTCTCCGCCGGAGGCATAGAATCGACCGATTATTAGACGAACTTTTAGACAAAAGAGGCGTCTGGTAAATATTTATTCCACATTTTTATTTAGCGTGTGGATTAACTACTGTCAAAAAAGCAAAGCCAGCCGCCCGAGCTACCATCTACGGCTGAACAGGTGCTGAATACTCGCGATTTTGCACATCGCAACCAGGGGGACCCGCCCAAAGAGCGTCAATTAGCAGCGGGGAACGCCCTATTCGATACCCTCGAGAAGCTCTGACACCGTCATGCCGAGTGCGGGCGCGATCTTAAATAGAACCTTGAGCGTGAAATTTGCCGTCCCATCTTCGATTCGGTCGAGGTAGGGTCGGCTGATTCCTGTCGCCACACAAAAATCAACCTTGGAGATACCAAGGTCCCTGCGTGTCTCTTCGACCCGCCTGCCAAGAATCTGTTTCGCACGTTCGTCCATGCAGCCGAGTTTGAAATGGAGCCGAACATAAACGTAAACTATAGTTTACGTTTTGCCGAATACACAGGAGTTTTCTATGTCGGGTTCTTCGGTCCGCATGTACCGAGCCACGCTTCGCACAAACAGCGCGCCGCCCAAGCTCGTCGTCGTTGAAGCAGAATGTCTTTCGCCCGATGGGCGCACAGCATTTGCATTGCTATCAAGTCGCGTCGCCGCCGTTCTGGTCCCTTGCCCGGCGCAAGGTGAACTTGCCATCCAATGCCAAGCGCACAGCTGCTCGTTCAATCAGGCTGCCGTAATCGCATCCAGCCAACGCGGCCTGCCGCTCCTTTTAGAAGCCGGTATCGCGCTCTGCCTTCGCGGTGCCGGATACGAAAACGAGGCCGCCGCCGATGTGGTCTTTCAACCACGATCGAGCTGCGGCCTCACAGCAGCCATCGAATATGCGTGCAGGCTCGTTGCCTAAAGGCGCAAGCTAAAAGCCCAGGCCAAAGCCCATACCGGTAATCGCCGAATACATAAAGTAGACGTTGATCACATTGAGGAACACACCCGTGATGCAACCGTTGCGCAGGTAGCGCTCGCACACGATGCGCGCCATGGCGGCGGAGTCATCATTGTTCTTTGCCTGGCGTCCCGCCGTAAAGTACGTCGCCACGCTCAGCAGCAGATTGAGCACCGGCAACGCCAGCAGCTCGTAGCTCTTGCCCCAGCGCGTCGCCTCGCCGGCGGCATTAAACTTCGTTGCCACCTCGGGACCAATGTTGGGGATAACACACGCTGCGACCACCAGCGGAATCACCGCAAGTACGAGCAGCGCAATACCCATGTAGCCAGCTTTTTTGCCATATTTAAACATATGCGTCGTCCTTACACGTTAAAGCGGAAGTGCACGACGTCGCCATCGGCCATGACATAGTCTTTGCCCTCGATGCGCAGCTTGCCGGCAGCCTTGGCGCCCTGCTCGCCACCGAGCTCGATGTAGTCGTCGTAGCCAATAACCTCGGCCTTAATAAAGCCGCGTTCAAAATCGGTGTGGATGACGCCGGCGGCCTGCGGGGCGGTCGCGCCCTGACGAACCGTCCAGGCCTTGACCTCCATCTCGCCAGCCGTAAAGAACGACTGCAGACCGAGCAGCTTATAGGCCGCCTGCGCGAGCACGTCCAGACCGGGCTGCTCCAGGCCCAGGCTCTCCAGGTAGTCGGCGGCGTCCTCGGGATCGAGCTCGGAAAGCTCGGCCTCAATCTTGGCGCAGATGGGCAGCGGCTTGACGCCATCGATGGGCGCCAGGTCCTCGTTAAGCATATCCTCGTCCACGTTGGCCACATACAGGATGGGCTTCATGGTGAGCAGGAACAGGCCCTTGGCGGCGGCACGCTCCTCGTCAGTCATCTCCATGGATGCGGCGCGCTTGCCCTCGTTGAGCCAGGCAAGCAGGCGCTTGGCCACCTCGAACTTGGGCATGAGCTCCTTGTCGCGCTTGGCCTCCTTCTCGAGCTTGGGCAGCTGCTTCTCGAGCGTGCCCATGTCGGCCAGGATGAGCTCGGTCATGATGGTGTCGGCATCGCCGGCGGGATCGACGAACTCGCCCGTGCGGCCCACCTCACGCATGACGTTGGGGTCCTTAAAGTAGCGCACGACCTCGCAGATGGCATCGGTCTCGCGGATGTTGGCCAGGAACTGGTTACCCAGACCCTCGCCCTCGTTAGCGCCCTTCACCAGACCTGCAATGTCGACGAACTCGACCGTCGCCGGCACAATGCGACCCGGGTTGACGATGTCGGCGAGCTTTTGCAAGCGGCTATCGGGCACGTCGACGATACCCACGTTGGGGTCGATTGTGGCGAACGGGTAGTTGGCGGCAAGACCGGTCTTTTTGGTAAGCGCGGTGAACAGCGTCGACTTGCCCACGTTGGGCAGGCCCACGATACCGATGGAAAGGGACACGACAGCTCCTTTTGGTACAAGCATTTCAAACTGCATAAGTATAGCGCCGCCGCAGCATCTGGGCGAACCCGGACGCCACGGCGGCACGAATGAAGCAGAGATTGGGGTCGCCGACTAGTCTGCGAGCTTTTCCACCTGATCGAGCATCTTGTCGAGCTTGGCCTTTGCCTCGGCCTTGACCTTCTCAGCCTCCTCGTGGGCCTTGGCCTTCTGAGCGGCCTTTTCCTCGGCCTCGGGATCGACGACGACCAGGTTGGATGCATCATGCTCAACCAACTTAAGCGCATGCTCGGGACACACCTTGACGCAGGCCCCGCAACCTAGGCAATACGTGGACTCCAGTGCAAAGCGACCGCTTCCCACCAAATCGCAGGCAAACGTGGGGCACACGTTGACACACTCGCCACACGACGTGCACTTGTCAAAATCGCACTCCGGCGTGCTCACCTGCATGTTCTGGGCAAGCTCGGGATGGTTTTGCAGCGTCGAGAGTACCAGCTGGCGCCCGTGCGTAAGCGTACGGCGACGCTTCGTCGTCGTGGTGCCGCACATGGCGTTGAGCGTGCGCTCCAGCTGCGTAATCTGGTGACGGTGGGCCTTCAACTTCTGCGTCACCGAGGCCAGCGCCGCCGTCGCCGGATTGAGCTTGGTCACCGTCAGGCCCGTTGTACGGGCGATCTTTTCCATGTACTCTTTGCGCTCGTACTCGCGAAGCTTATGGCACTTGAGGCTCTTGGGGTCGACCTCCAGGCCCATGCCCGTACCGGCCCACTCCTCGGCAGTGGCGATGGCCTCGCCCAGAATATCCTCGCCACCGGTGTTGCGACACTTATCGCACACGCCCAGTGGCAGGTACACACTCACGTTGGGATAGTCCGCCAGTACCGAGAACCAGGTCTCGGCCGTAATATCGCCCACGCAGGCAACGACGACCTCGTTTTCACGCGGCATGCGCTTGAGGGCGCGCGTGCAGGTGACGTAGG
>DXZV01000010.1:10553-12667 GCA_019419485.1 Collinsella sp. | reverse complement strand
CGCCTCGGTCGGACAGGCAGCGGCGCACAGGCCGCACTTGCGACAGGAGTCGAGGATCTCGATGGCGTCTTCCTCGACCTCGATAGCGTTGACCGGGCACACGTCCATGCACGCGGTGCAGCCGCTCTTTTCGTTTTTGCAGGTCAGGCACGGAATGGTGTTGCCGCGCGGACGTTCCTTGTAGTCGGCAGGATTCCACTGCGGTGCCGACGGATCGAGTGCATCGGTCACACCGCCAAGCGGGTTTTTAAGAAAGTCGAAACCCTTGCTGATCTCGATAATGTCATCAAACAGATCGTGTTCCTGCGCCATGCGCGGCCCCTCCCTGAGCAGTGCAAACAAGCAAGAGATAATGATACGCTATCGGCCCACGCCTCGGGCAAATTACACGCGGCGCATCTTTGCGGCAAATAGCCCATGGCCCATCGCCGCCTCGATTGCACAAGGTCAATCAAGCGCCAAACTATGCCTCGCACATGAACTGCACGAGCTTTTGTTTGGTCACCTTTGCCTGCTCGTTGGCCATATTACGTTCATTTCTAAAGACCGCATTTGCAACACTCTGCAGATCGGCATCGGAAATCTCGCCAAGGCCCAGCTCCTCGAGCGTCGTCGGCAGACCAACGCGCTGGCAAAACTCGAGCACCTGATCAAGCTCGGGTGCACGCTCCAGGCGCAGCTGCACCACCAGGCCAAATGCCACGGCCTCGCCATGCATTGCCTTGCACTCGGGCAGAATCGTCAGACCGTTGGCGATGGCATGCGCCAACGCCAAGCCACCGCTCTCAAAGCCGACGCCCGAGAGCAGAATATTGCACTCGATCAGGCGCTCAACTGCCGGCGATGTACGGCCCTTTTTGAGATCGCGCTTGGCAGCGACGCCGCACTCCATGAGCGTGTCGTAGCAGGCGCGAGCCGCGACCAGAGCCAAGTGCCCCGGCTCGCCACCGTGCTCGTTGGTACCGTGCGCCGCGGCGCACGAACGCGCCTCGAAGTACGTTGCCAGTGCGTCGCCCATGCCAGCGACCGTCATACGCAGTGGGGCTGCCGCGACCACGTTGGTATCGACCACGACCAGGTCTGGATTCTTCTCGAGCATCAGGTAGTGGTCGAACGACCCATCCTCGTGATACAGCACCGAAATCGCGCTGCACGGACCGTCCATCGAAGCCGCCGTGGGGCATACGCACAACGGCACCTCGGCATAAAACGCAACGGCCTTGGCAATATCGAGTATCTTGCCGCCGCCAATACCCACCACCATGTCGCAATACTCGGCCCGGGCTTCCTTAGCCATTTCGACAACGGCGTCTTCCGTACACGGACCGTCATAAATCTTAAAGAACGGCTCACTTAGATCTTCGTCCAGAAATCCATCGACGATCTGCTTGCACAGCCGATCCTCGGTGCCCTGGTCAAACAAGACATAAGCAGCGCAGCCCAACCATGACAAATACCTGCCCTGACGCGAAAGTTCGCCCGGCCCCTGAACATACCGGCCGGGACCGCCATAAACCATGGGAAGCGCCATACGAGAATCCGCCCTTCATCAAACAACGATTGGTACAAAGTAACCTTCCCCCTGCACCAACTTGTGCATTGGAGACAGGCCACTTTGCACCATAGCAAAAAGGAGCAAAGCCATCTGCTGGCTTTGCCCCTTCCTTAGCTTGATTTACTCATCCATGAGATAGTAGTGGCCCAGCGCGTCGGCACCCAGGATGGCGTTTGCGACCATCTCGGGCGTCACCTCAAACGGCATGTTGCACATGGTGTCATCGGGTGCGCAGGCGGCCTCGGCAACAATCATGGCCTGCTCGCGCGTAAGCTCGGCAACGCCAAGTTCCTTCATCGTGACCGGCAGGCCCAGCTCAATGCAGAAGCCCAAGACTTCCTCGAGCTTCTCGGTCGGGGCATTCTCGAGTACCAGCTGGACGATGGTGCCAAAGGCGACCTTCTCGCCGTGATACATGCCGTGGCACTCGGGCAGCATCGTCAGGCCATTGTGGATGGCATGAGCAGCAGCAAGGCCCGAGCTCTCAAAGCCAATGCCCGAAAGCAGCGTGTTGGCCTCGATGATGTGCTCGACGGCAGGCGTCAGCGCACCCTTCTCC
>DXZV01000010.1:6311-10541 GCA_019419485.1 Collinsella sp. | reverse complement strand
GGCCGGCCATGCCGCCCTTGCCGCCAGCGCAGGTGCCGCCGTCGGCATCGTGCGTCGCCTGAGCCTCGAAATAGGTTGCGAGCGCATCGCCCATACCGGAAACCGTCAGGCGCACCGGGCTCGCCGCGATAACCGTCGTATCCATAAGGACGATATTGGGGTTTGCCTTCAAGAAGAGGTACTTGTCGAACTGGCCGTCATCGGTATAGAGCACCGAAAGCGCCGAACACGGGGCATCGGTCGAAGCAATGGTGGGGCAAATGATAACCGGGGACTCCAGGTAATAGGCGACGGCCTTCGCGGTGTCGAGGATCTTGCCGCCACCGACGCCGACGATGATGTCGCAACCGTTGTCGCGAGCGAGCGCAACCAGACGATCGACCTCGCCCTTGGAGCACTCGCCGTTAAAGTCCTCAAACAGCAGCTCGGCCTTGGCCTCGGCAAAACCGCCCTCGATCTTGGCACCGACGCGCTTCTTGCCCGAAGGCGTCACGATGACGAGGGCTTTAGCACCGAGCGGCTCGACATAGGAGCCAAGCTTTGCGAGCTCGTCCGGACCCTGGATGTACTTGCTGGGGCTATTGAAAATTGCAGCCATAACTATCCCATTCTCCAATAATAAAAAAGAAAGGGGCTCCGTACGGATACGTGCGGAGCCCCTCGTTACGATAACAAGAGTCGATTAGAAATCGATGTCGGTGTCGTAGTAGCAGGCCTTGAGGATCTTCTCGAAGTCGGCAGCCTTGGTCTCACGCGGGTTCTCCGGCGTGCAGGCGTCGGTCTCGGCGTTCGCGGCGATCTCGGGCAGCTTGGCGAGGAACTCCTCCTCGGAAACCATCTGCGGGTTCTCGGCGTCGACCTTCACGCCACCATTCGCGTAATCCTTGATGGACTGCGGAATGTTGAGCTGGTCGTTGAGGTCGCGAATCTTCTGGACGAGCGCGGCGATGAGCTCCTCATTGGTCTCGCCGGGAAGGTGCAGGATCTCCTTGGCCACGTAAGCGTAACGCTCGGCAGCACGGGGATCCTTGGAGTTCCACTGGATAACCTTGCCCAGGTACATAGCGTTTGCGGCACCATGGATGATGTGACCGTTCTCGAAGGCAGCACCGGTCTTGTGAGCCATGGAGTGAACGATGCCGAGCAGGCCCGAGGAGAAGGCGATACCGGCGATGCACTGAGCCTCGTGCATGTGCTGACGGGCCTCATGGTCGCCAGCATAGGACTTGGGCAGCCACTCGACGATCTCGCGGATGCCGTGCAGAGCGTTGGCGTCGGTGAACATGGAAGCGCAGGTGGAAACGTAGGCCTCCATGCAGTGGGTCAGAGCGTCCATGCCGGTGTGAGCGCACAGCTTGGCGGGCATGGTGTAGGTGAGCTCGGGGTCGACGATGGCGACATCAGGGGTGATGTTGAAGTCGGCCAGCGGGTACTTGATGCCCTTGGCATAGTCGGTAATGACGGAGAAGGCAGTGACCTCGGTAGCGGTACCGGAGGTAGAGGAGATGGCGCAGAAGTGAGCCTTCTGACGCAGCTCGGGGAAGCTGAACGGCTGGATGATGTTATCGAAGGACTCCTCGGGATACTCGTAGAAGACCCACATGGCCTTAGCGGCATCGATGGGCGAGCCGCCGCCGATGGCGATAATCCAGTCGGGCTCGAACTCGCGCATGGCCTCGGCGCCCTTCATGACCGTCTCGATGGACGGATCGGACTCGACGCCCTCGAACAGCTTGACCTCCATGCCGGCCTCTTTGAGGTCGGCCTCAACGTCCTGCAGGAACCCGCCGCGGCGCATAGAGCTGCCGCCAGAAACGATGATGGCCTTCTTGCCCTTGAGGTTCTTCACCTCGTGGCGAGCGCCCTCACCAAAGTACAGATCGCGAGGATTGGTAAAACGTCCCATACTGTGCCTCCTAAACAAGCCCCTCTTAGACTTGCGTATATAACGGAGCACCCAATTGGCTCCGTTAGGACCGTTTTGCGCGTTGCCGGCGATGACAATGCGCGATGTCTAAACGTCTCAACGCTCAGACAAACACTATTCTACCGTTCTGGTTGGTCAGTTATTCACCTAAAGCCGACAATGATGAAACGTTTTTTCTATCCCTGAAGACCCTTGTGGGGCATTCATACTCCCAAGCTGGGCAAACGTTTTATCAAGGTTGACCACATATCCCGGGCAGGACTGTGGCCCTCCAAAATGCGCCCCGTTCGCCGCCAAAAATCGACCGTTTGCGGCACCGTGATACCACTCAGTCGTCCAAGGTGCCGACATTTGTGCGACATCCGTCTTCGTGGTGCAAAGGTGCATGTCCAAGTGCGGCACCCCCGGTGTGCCACATGCGGGTAAACTAGAACCTTATATAGAGACATTTGAACCCTAACCGCAGCAAAGGAGGCCCCATGGCATTCGATCCCATTCAAGAGGATTGCCATCGCCTCGTTCTTGAGGCCTTGCGCCGCGACAATATCCCGCTCACCGACGGTGCCGCCGTAGAGCGTCTGATGGAACAATTCACCCGCAACCCCGCGCCGCTCATCGTGCACGACCGCGACCGCGCCGGGCACCTCATTGCCAAGGTGGTCGAGGCTGTCGACTACCGCATTCCCTTTATCCCTGACGATACCCAGGCAGAGCAAGAAGAGGCCGCTGCCGAGAACATGCTTCGCGAGGCAGCCGCGCTCGACCCCACCAACTGGGATGCCCAGCGCATGCTGACCGCCCTCACCGCCAACTCCAACGAGGAGTACGTACAGTACCTGGTATCCAAGCGCGATGAAGTCGAGCACGACCTGGCACTCAAGATCGCCTCGGCGCAGGACCCCTACGAGCGTGAGGCCGCAGGCGACCTTATGCGCCGCCCCTACCTGCGCTGGCTTGCCGCCCTTGCGTCGCGCGCCCTCATTAGCGGCCGCTATCGCATGTCGCTCGAAGCCGCAAACTGCAGCCTCGACTTTGCCCCCAACGATCCGGCCGGCGTCCGTCACACCGCGATGCTCGCCATGGCGAAGCTCGAATACCCCGCCGAGGAGCTCAAGCGCTTTCGCTCTGCCCACTCCGTCCCCTATCTCACCAACACGCCGCTACGCCGTCGTCCCAAGGACGCGGAGCGCGACTTGGACCCGTGGACGCTCATCGCGCTGATGAGCGCTGCCTGGCGCGAGCTGGACTACGAGGGTGCCGAGCACTACTTGCGCATCCTTGCACGCTCGTGCCCACACGCAGCCGAGGCGCTCTATTTCCAAACCGAGTTTCCCGATGGCGTCTATGCCCGCGTCAACGTGGGCGTGGGCTCCACCGACGAGCTTGTCCTTGCGCTGTCCGAGGCGACGCCGGTACTGCAGGAGGGCTTGGGCGCCCCCGACAACGCCAGCTTTGCCGCCTGGGTCGCCACCAACGATATCGTGCGTTCCCAGATTGACGAGCGCATCCTGCGGGCGGCCGAGCAGGGCCTGCCGTTTAAGGGAGGAGACCTCTAATGGATCCGAGCGTCTACATCCCCGCCTACCTGGAGCGCGCCTACCTTGCGTCGCACCCCGAACTCACCGATGCAGCACGCGAGCTTGTCCATAACGACGTGAGCGTCAACCCTCATAAGTATGCGCAGACCGAGCATGCCCAGGCACTGCTGTCCTATGCAGGCGTCCACCGCCACCTGCTCGACGAGCTCCATCGCATCGAGGACATGGGCAGCGACGAGGAGTTTGAACAGACGCGCAACCACCTGTTCGACGATACGCGCGATGAGCTGCTCAAGATCGTCCGCGTCGACGCGCTGGCCGTCGATGCCCAGCTGCTCGCCATCATTTTGGCGGACACGCCCGTCGACGCCTGTCTGGGCGACCTGATGAAACTCGAGGCGACCACGACCGATTACCTGCAGCAAAGCGTGCCCGGGTTCGACATGGAGGCCCCGCACTACTGGGCCAACAAGGTGCTGGCAGACGGCGTGACGGCGGCCGATCTCACCGTAAGCGAGCCGGCTCTTATCGGGTGGCTCCACACGCTCGAGGCCATCTCGCAGCTGTGCATGGCGAGCGCTCGCCACCGTGCTGCCGCCAACTACGCCCGCCGCGTCCTTAAGGCGGAAGGCTATCCCACCCGAGCTGCAGGCACCGTGCTACTCGCCCTCGCTCGCCTAGAAGACGAGGACGGCTTTTTTGCCCTGGCCCACCAGCTCGAGGAGCAGATGGGGGCCGATACCCTCGAGAACTCCCCCTGGTACC
>DXZV01000010.1:1588-6301 GCA_019419485.1 Collinsella sp. | reverse complement strand
GCTGTTCAAAACGAACAAAATGCGTCCGGCGACACGCGCGCTGCGCGAGTTTGCCAACCGCTGCGAGGGCGGCGCGTTCTTCTTGCTGAACCCCATGTACCAGACGCCGTATCTTCCCTGCCGACCCGAGCCACGCGACCCCTGGGACCTCTCGCACCAGGCGGTTTGGGAAGCCGACGGCATTATCTCGGACACCCCCGACTTTGCCCCCTGGGCCAACGCCTGCGAAGATGTATCGCAGCTTGCCCAGGAATTTGCGCGTCGCTACGGCTTTTAACGGCGCAAACGCCACGACCATGTCATTCACGTTAGGAACGGCTTCATGAACTTCCGCTCATCTCTCGCCTGCACCTCGAGCGATATCGCCCGCTGGGGGCTGCGCTCCGTCCTTAAGCGCCAGGGTGGCGTGCTTCCCGGCCGCATCGCCATGAAGATCGACCCCGAGCTGCTGAGCGACCTCGCGGGCCTTGTCGACCGCAGCGTGGTGATCACCGGCACCAACGGTAAGACCACCACCTCCAACCTCATCGCCGACGCCGTTGCCGCCAGCGGCGCCACCGTGGTATGCAACCGTGCCGGCAACAATATGGAGCCTGGTGTGGTGGGTGCTCTGCTCGAGGCCCGCGGCGGCCTTAAGCACACCAGCAGCGGCAAGCGCGTGGGCGTTTTTGAGTGCGACGAGCTCTACACCGTACGCGTTCTGCCCAAGCTCAAGCCGACGTACTTTGTGCTGCTCAACCTGTTCCGCGACCAGCTAGACCGCTACGGCGAGATCGACCATACCCAAGACGTCATCGCCCATGCGTTGGAGCTCTCTCCGGCAACAACGCTCATCTACAACGCAGACGACCCGCTGTGTGCCGCAATCGCCGCGCGCGTTCCCAATGCAAGCATCGCCTTTGGCATCGACGGCGCCACCAACACCGAGTCCGACCGCATTAGCGACTCGCGTTTTTGCTCACAGTGCAACGCACCGTTGGAGTACGACTACGTGCAGTACGGACAGCTTGGCGCATACCATTGCCCTTCGTGCGGCTGGGCCCGCCCCGGGCTTGTCCGTCGCGTGACGAACGTGGAGCTCGGCTGCGACGGCTACGGCTTTGACCTGAACTTTGGACCCGATATCGACGCACCCGCAACGCACATCGCCACGCGCTACAACGGCCTGTATATGGTCTACAACGTAGCTGCAGCCTTCTTTGCCGCCCACGAGCTGGGCGTGGACGCAGCTCACCTACAGCCCACGCTCGATGCCTACGTCCCCGCCGGTGGACGCATGGGCCGCTGGGAAATCGCCGGCCGTACCGTCGAGGCCAATCTGGCCAAAAATCCCGTAGGCTTCGATCGGCAAATCCAGTCCATCAAGACGGCAGGCGGCAGGCTCTGCGCTTTCTTCCTCAACGACAACGATGCCGACGGCCACGATGTATCGTGGATCTACGACGTCGACTTTGAGCGCATCGCCGACACAACGGGGCTTGTCGCCTTTGCCGGCGGCACGCGCGCGCATGACATGCAGGTGCGCCTCAAGTACGCCGGCATCGATGCCACGATTATCTCGAATATCGAGCAGGCGATCGGTGCCGTTGCGGATGAAGCCGCCGGCGACACTTTCTACGCCGTCGCCAACTACACGGCCTTCCCGCCGCTGGTCAAGGAGCTCGACGAGCTTAAGAGCACCGATGCGAGCTCGGTCGCCTCCCACGCCGTAACGCGCGCCGATGGGAGCGCTGTCCCCACCGACATTGTGCCGGTCGAGCTTTCGCGCCCCCTGCGCATCGTCTACCTGTATCCCGATGCCCTCAACCTCTATGGCGACGGCGGCAACGTCATTGCCCTCGAGCGCCGCTGCGCCTGGCGCGGCATTCCCGTGCGCGTGGACGAGGTCCGCATGGGCGAGTCGCTCGATCTCACCGACGCCGACATCGTCATGATGGGCGGCGGCTCCGATCGCGACCAGCTGGCCGTGGCGCACGAGCTGCTCGCTCAAAAAGACAAGGTCGCGGCCTATGTTGAGGACGGCGGCACACTGCTTGCCATCTGTGGCAGCTATCAGCTGCTCGGCCGTTCGTACTATATGGGTGAGAATCGCCTCGAGGGCCTGGGCGTCATTGCCGCCGAAACCGTGCGCGGCTCCGACCGCCTGATCGGCAACGTCGCCGTCAAGACCGACCTGGCACCCGAGCCCTTTGTGGGATTCGAGAACCACGGTGGCCGCACGCTTTTGGACGCCGAGGCCACGCCGCTCGGAACGTCCGTCGTCACGGGCACCGGTAACAACGGCGACGACGGCTTTGAGGGTCTGATCTACAAGGGCGTCATCGGCACGTACCTACACGGACCGGCACTGCCCAAGAACCCCGAACTCGCCGACTGGCTCATCACCCACGCTCTCGAGCGCCGTGGCGATGCACAGGCCACCGCTCTGCTGCCGCTCAAACCCCTCGACGACGCTTACGAGCACGCCGCCCACGACGCCGCGATGAAGCTCCTCCTCTAACGCCCCGCCACCACAAAGGGGACAGGCACCTTTGTGGTGGTTTTGACCTGCCACGCCCGTTTGTCTCAATCTGTAACATCTAGACCGTTAAAAGTCGTCTTACTGTTACAGATTGAGATATTCGTCCCGACGCCCGCCGTTTGTCTCGATCTGTAACAGATAGAGCCGATTTGCCCGCCCAGATGTTACAGATTGAGATGTATGAAGATCAGGATAGAGGGTCAGCTCCTGTGTGGTGGTTTTCCAGTTTGCCAACGATATGTGAACGGATAAAAAAGTCTGCTATACTCTTTCCCGCTGTCCCCATCGTCTAGCGGCCAAGGACGCCACCCTTTCAAGGTGGATATCGCGGGTTCGAATCCCGCTGGGGGCACCATTTAAATCGAGAAGCCCGTTACCCCCGCGGTGACGGGCTTTTTGCTACCCATGCGCCGGGATTCGAACCCGACAGGGTGCGGAGCTGAGGAAACGCGCAAGCGTTTTCCAGCGCAGCACGCAAGGAGCGGAGCGACGCAGCGAATGCGGGCGGCGGAAGCCGCACGCGGACATCCCGCTGGGGGCACCAACTCTAAAATGTTCGAACCCGCCGGATGTAAGGTCCGACGGGTTCGTTCTTTTTGCCGTTATAAGACGAAAAGTACTCAACGCCCCTGCGCTAGATGAACAGCTCGCACTCCTTCCGCTCAGAGCAGGCTTTGCTCAACATCTTGGTAGCCGCAGAGAGCATGACGGGGTTTACCGCACGAGCGGCATGCGGACACACGGCAACACAGCGCATGCAAGAAATGCAGGCCTTTTTATCCACTCGCCTGGGATCGTCTTTATCGATAGCGCCAATGGGACACGCTGCGGCGCAAGCCCCGCAGGCGATACACTCCTTTGTGGCCTTAGGCACCATACCGGTGCCCCCGGCCTTCTTATAGGGACGATTGCCCGGAATAGCCGGCTCGGAAGCATCTCCTGCAGATATCTTTTGCTGAATCTGATCCGCAAACCCAGCGAGCTGCGCCGCGTCCTGTGCATCAGGCCGACCGGCGGCAAACTGGCGAACAATAGAATGCTCGGCGATGGCAGAAACCGCCGCGATCACCCGAAAACCCGCGCCCTTTGCCGCGTCCTCAAGCTCGACCAGCGTGTCCTCATACGCGCGATTTCCGTAAACACAAACCAGAACCGCCTGCGCACCGTTTCCCCGCATCATACCCAAGCGCTCCGCAGCCACAGCCGGGACTCGCCCGCCATACGAGGGCACCGCGATCACGGCTACATCCTCTTTTGTCATCGCAACCGTGCGAAAACCAAGCCCGCTATCCGTCAGATCTACAGCAACGTTTTCCCCTTCCAACGCTTTGGCAATGTAGCCAGACGCCTTTTCCGTTCCGCCGGTCGGGCTAAACACGATATCGAATACCTTCATCGGATAATCCTCCCCTTTACGAACAACCGCCCGAAACGTCCGCATGCCAAAACAGGTTACAACTTTTAAGATGCCCCGCGCGAAACGCTCGCTCGGCTGCAAGTTCAAAGCAGGTCAAAGCGGCAAAAAAGAAGGGGCCTCGCACAGGCGAGACCCCTTCACACGCAAAATCAAACGTATCTGTTACACATAGAACAGAATGTCGTCGTAGGTCGGGACCGGCCAGTAGTCGGCGGCCACGATCTCCTCCATGGCATCCACGGCGGCGCGCAGCGTATCCATAGCGGGAACGACCTCGTGTGCATACACGTTGGCCTGCTCCTGGCCATCGAGGGCCTCGGCCTTCTGATGCACGGCGTCGAGCGCCTTGATGGAGTCGTTGATGGTGGTGATACCGTTGCAGAGCTTGTTGAGCGTGTTCTGCTCGCACTGCATGGCGGCCTCCGCACCAGCGGCACGAATAGTCTCAAGGCCCTTAGCGACCTTGGTGGCATAGGCGGTAATGACCGGGCGATAGGTACGACGCGCCTCGCGAACCATCGTGGTGGCCTCGATGTTCATGAGCTTGTTGTACTTCTCGAGCTTGCAGTCGTAGCGGCACTGGGCCTCGGCCTTGGTCAGGACACCCGTCTCCTCAAAGAGCGCAATGGCCTTATCGGAAACAAAGGCGGGCAGGGCGTCGGCCGTGGTCTTGTTGTTGGCAAGACCACGCTTCTCAGCCTCAACGGGCCACTCGTCGGAGTAGCCATCGCCGGAGAAGAGGATGCGCTGGTGGTCGGTCAGCACCTTCTTGCAG
>DXZV01000010.1:1171-1578 GCA_019419485.1 Collinsella sp. | reverse complement strand
GGCGTACCCTCAAGCGCGTCGGCGAAGGACTTGAGTGACTTGGCCACGGCGGCATCGAGCACCAGGTTGGAGTCGGAGACGTTCTGCTCGGAGCCGCAGGCACGGAACTCGAACTTGTTGCCGGTGAAGGCAAACGGGGAGGTGCGGTTGCGGTCGGTGTTGTCCTGCATCAGCTTGGGCAGGGTATCGGCGCCCAGGTCGAGTACGCCGCGCGTGGCATGGACGGAAGCCTTGCCATCGATGATCTTCTCGACGACCTCGGTAAGCTGGTCGCCCAGGAAGATGGACATAATCGCCGGAGGAGCCTCGTTGGCGCCCAGACGATGGTCGTTGCCGGCCGAGGCAACGGAGGCACGCAGGAGCTCCTGATAGTTATCGACGGCCTCGATCACCGCGGTGAGGAAGAC
>DXZV01000010.1:0-1161 GCA_019419485.1 Collinsella sp. | reverse complement strand
TCTCCATCATGACCAGATTCTGGTCGATGGCCTCGTTGACCTCGCCATAGACCGGTGCGAGCTCATGCTGGCAGGGAGCGACCTCGTTGTGCTTGGTCTTGGCGGGAATGCCAAGCGCCCACAGTTCATCGTCCAGGTCCTTCATATAGGCCGAGACGGTGGGGCGGATAGCGCCAAAGTAGTGCTCCTCGAGCTCCTGGCCCTTGCAGGGAGCAGCACCAAAGAGGGTGCGGCCGGTGATGACCAGGTCCTTGCGCTTGCGGTAGGCGTCCTTCTTGATCAGGAAGTACTCCTGCTCGTCGCCCACGGAAGGAACGACCTTCTTGGGGGTCTTGCCAAACAGCGCCAAAACGCGCTTGGACTCACGCGAGAGCGCGGTCATGGAGCGCAGCAGCGGAGTCTTCTTGTCCAGGGCCTCGCCCGTGTAGGAGCAGAAAGCCGTGGGGATGCACAGGACATCGTCCTTGATAAAGGCGGGGCTGGTGGGATCCCAAGCGGTGTAGCCACGGGCCTCGAAGGTGGCACGCAGGCCGCCGTTGGGGAAGCTGGAGGCGTCCGGCTCGCCCTGGATGAGGTTCTTGCCCGTAAACTTGGTAATGGCGGTGCCGTCGTGGTTGGGCTCCAGGAAGCTGTCGTGCTTTTCGGAGGTGATGCCCGAAAGCGGCTGGAACCAGTGCGCGTAGTGCGTCGCGCCCTTGGAGATGGCCCAGACCTTCATGGCATGGGCAACGGCATTGGCCACATCCAGGTCGAGCGGCTCACCGCCCTCGAGGGTTGCAGCAAGGCGCTTCCAAATGTCCTTGGGGAGGTAGTCCTTCATGACTTCCTCAGAGAACACCATGGTCCCGAAGCGGTCAGTAAGTTCGGCCATACGGAACTCCCTTCGTATCGGCACCGCGTGAGAAGCGGTGTTGATTACTAACGAACGAGTCATAGCTTAGACTCGCCGTGTTTCCGCGACATTACCGTTATGTTGCTGTCGCGAAACCAATCAATGAGGTTACCCTATCGAGGCGACGTTGCCACCCTCAACAGCCAATCAACTGCATAAATTGCAGACCTCTCCCCATGGTTTAAGGGTAGTCAATTTGGGATGGGGCTTTATTAGAGCCTTCGTGAGTTCGTGTGGGTAGTCCCTACGCCTCGCGCCCCGGCAGGGCC
>DXZV01000001.1:2102-59070 GCA_019419485.1 Collinsella sp. | reverse complement strand
GTCTCGGGCCGCGGCATTCTGCACCTGTCCGTCCTGATGGAGTCCATGCGTCGCGAGGGCTTTGAGTTCCAGGTCGGCCGTCCCCGCGTTCTGTTTAAGAAGGACGAGAACGGCAATAAGATGGAGCCCGTCGAGCAGGCCGTCATCGAGTGCCCGGACGAGTATTCGGGCAAGGTCGTTGAGGTCTTCGGCACCTCCGGCGGCATCATGACGAGCATGGATACCTCGGGTATCGTGACGCACCTCGAGTTTAAGATCCCGACCCGCGGCATCATGGGTCTTAAGAACCGCATCATGAACGTCACTCACGGCGAGGGCGTGTTCTACCACACCTTCCTGGAGTACGGCCCCTATGCCGGCGAGATCGGCAACCGCCAGAACGGCGCCATGATCTCCATGACCACCGAGAAAGCCGTTGCCTACGCTCTGGGCACGCTGCAGGAGCGCGGCCAGCTGTTTGTTGAGCCGGGTACCGAATGCTACGAGGGCATGATCGTGGGCGAGCGCAGCAAGGCCGGCGACATGGTCGTCAACATCGCCCGTACCAAGAACCTGGGCAACCAGCGTTCCTCGACCTCCGATATCTCCGTCCAGCTGGTGCCGCCCCGCACCTTCTCGCTGGAGGAGGCGCTGGAGTACATCGCCGACGACGAGCTGGTGGAGATCACTCCCAAGAACATCCGCCTGCGCAAGCGTCTGCTCAATGCTACCGACCGCAAGAAGGCCGCAGTCCGCGCCGGTCAGGTCAACAAATAAGCGCCGAGCTTTATAGCGACTAACAAGAAAGGGCGCCGACCATCGCGGTCGGTGCCCTTTTTGGTGCACAGGGATTGAGTTGGTCTGCACCACCGCAAAGGTGTCTGTCCCCTTTGTGGTGGTTGACGGCTAGGCGGAAGGAAGGCCCGGAGTATTGGCGGCCTGCTGCGGCTTGAGGCGGGCGTTGCGCCAGATGATCTGGATGACGTAGCCGAGCGTAAAGACGAAGGCTACGCCGCTGACAAAGCTGCCCATAAGGGGAAGTGCCGTGAGTGCGCCCGCGGCGATACCGCCCACGGCGGCCATGGCGTAGCGGTTCTGGCTGTGTCCGATCATGCGTGCGATCGCGGTGCCCGTAAACGCCGCCGAGACCAGAGCGATACCGATCACGGCGCACATGAGGGCTCCGGCGAGTGATAGACCTGCAATCGAGATGATGAGTAACAGGACGGCGGGAACGGCGGCCACCGTGCCCAAAAGACCGCTCACCCACAGAGGGGTAGGTCGTTGACGAAGCATGCCGGCGGCGCTGGCGGTCGCGCGCGGAAAGACGAGCTCGAGGAGGATCGCGACAAAGCAAGTGGAAAGCGCCGCGGCGACGATGCCGCCGATGGTGTCGTTAATCGTTGAGGTGTTCTCGTTCTCGGTACGGTCGATCTTGAGGGCTCCGACCTGAGCGCCCTCGGCCCGCTCGGGGTCCTCGGAAACATGCGCGCTCACGGTGCCGGTGATGCGGGCGTTTTTGCCCAAGACGAGCTTATCGGCCCAAACCTCGACATCGCCCTCGACGGTGCCGTCGATGGTCACCGTATCGCCTGCAAGTGCTGCCGACTTGGTGGAGCCTCGCAGGGCAACAGTATCGCCCATCGCGTAAAAACAGTTGGCGGTGCTACCGGTGTTGAGCACGACGTGCTGACCGGCTACCGTCACGCTGCCATCGATTGCGGTTTTGGAGATATCGATGGTGCGCGCCGCCAGGCGAATGGCGCCGCCTACGGTGCAGTCGCGAATCGATAGGCTGTCGCCTGCCGCGATAATATCGCGGCCGATGGAGGCATCGTCCAGGTTAAGGCTTTGGCCAGCCCAGTACAGGTCGCCCGCGACGCCAGACGGATTTGAGTCAGCTTCGGTTGCGAGTACGTTGCCCGCGGTGTCTGTGCCGGCGAACGACGCCGTGGGAAGTACGGTCAGCGCAAGCGCAATCAGTACGAATAGGAGGGCGATGCGGGCCTGCGCTTTGCGGCGCTTGTTCGACGGTTCTAGGTTGCAAGGCATAGTGAATCCTTCGTTAGATACTCGGCATATATCTAACAGGGTACCCAACGTGCGAGCGCTCTAAAAGAACCTCTCGGTTGCATTTCGAAAGGTCGTGCCTTGCTATCTACTTTTTGCGATGTAAAAAGTGCGCGATGTCTTCTTCGGTGGGGCTTTTGATGTCAAAGCGCAGCGAGAGCCAGCGCAGACCCATGGTCACGATAACGCATACGACCAGCGCGGCGACATTGCTGACCAAGCCACTCATGACGAGGCTTACATAGCTTGCCGATCCGGCGATGGCCGCGATGGCATAAAAGTTGGTGCGTTGGAAAATGCCCGGAACCACGCCCATAAAGCCGTCGCGCAGCATGCCGCCGCCCACCGCGGTGAAAAAGCCCATCATGATGCAAACGACGGGTGCAAATCCGTAGACCAGTGCCTTGTCTGCGCCGGTTGCCGCATAGATGCCGACCGAGATGATGTCGAGCAGGGGGATGAGTTTGTCGGGCTTATCGACGATTGCCGGGAAGATGTAAATGATGGCCGCCGTGGCGATGGAGAGCGGCAGCGCCATTGGCTGGTTGAGGATGTAGACGTTGCCGACCTGGAGTGTCATGTCGCGCAAAAGACCGCCGCCCAAGCCGCAAACCACGGCGAGCGCGACGGCGCCCACCAGGTCAAGCTTGTGCTCGCGCGCAACCAGAACGCCTGAGATCGATGCCGCGACAACGGCGAACATCTCAAGCCAAAATGGGATAGCGACCATGGCATCCGAGGCGTGTGAGGTAACGGTCATAGCGGCGACGACGGGCAAGATGGGGTCCTTTGAGTTGCGAGTTTAGACAATGCCCGTACATAGTACATGGTTGGCGGCGATTGCGACCCCATTGCTCGGCAAACGGTAGGGACTGGGTGCGGTCATAGGTTCCAAACATGTACATCAGCCTCCAAAGATGTCGAAAAATGTCGTTTTTGGAGGGTGATGTACATGTTTGAGATTCAAGGTGAAATCGAAAGCAATGGGGGACGTGGCTGAATAGGAGGGATGTCCAAATTTTGAGCGGAGCTCAAAATTTATTCGGTCGGCTTGCGCCGACCGCGCTGCGCTAAAAACGCGCCACTGGCGCGTTTTCTTTACGCTCCGCGTCCTGACGGGTTCGAATCCCTCCTCCTCCGCCGTATTTGCTTGTAAGGGACTCTAAACAAAAAAGCCCCCGTTTTCGGGAGCTTTCTCAACCAAAATGGCGGAGGAGGAGGGATTCGAACCCTCGTGACCTTATACAGGCCAAACGGTTTTCGAGACCGCCGCATTCAACCACTCTGCCACCCCTCCGCGTGGGGTAAAAACAAAGCAGGCTCGAAGGCCTGCTTTGGAATTAACTGGCGGAGAGTCAGGGATTTGAACCCTGGAGACGCTTTTGACGCCTACACGATTTCCAATCGTGCTCCTTCGGCCACTCGGACAACTCTCCGTTAAATGCGAAAGTCAGTATACACGAGGAATCGCAAAGTGCAAACAGAAAAGTTGGCATTTTTTAAAACGCTTGGCCGTGCTTGGCGCTGCAGTGGGGCTTGAGGTCCCAAAAAACGGCTTCCGACCAGCGTGGTTGATCAACTCAATTGTTCAAAAAAGGGTATTCATAAGCGACTTGGCAATGAATTTAAAAATCTTTGGGTGGTGCTGTGGGCCACTGGTATGCATTTTGCGACCACAGCCTTGTGCCCGCTGACCTGCGGCTTGGCTCAGCTTGTCCCCACGGCACCGTATCTTGAACACAGATCCGTCAAGCATTTGGTCAGCATTTGGTTGGAATGCGCATGAAGTGCCGTGTGAGCATGGACATATGTGGAGGTCATGAGGTTGTAGCTGCATATTCTTGCAGCCTAGGAGGTTGAAAGATATTATTACCAAGTCTTTTCCTGCTTCAGGCGCACCTTCACGACCTGAAGCCACATTTGCCCAGAGGAGGTGACAATATGAAGGCTTATGAACTGCTGTTCTTTGTTGACCCGTCGCTCGACCCCGAGACTCGTCTCGCTGTTATGAAGCGTATCGATACCACGATCGCTGAGGGCGCTGGCAAGGTCGACTCCGTTGACGAGTGGGGCAAGCGCAAGCTCGCCTACGAGATCAACGACCTCACCGATGGTGACTACACCCTCATCAACTTCCACGCAGATCCTACCCAGATCGCCGAGCTTGATCGCGTCCTGCGCATCACCGACGCTGTGGTCCGCCACATGATCGTCCGTCGCGACGACCAGGAGTAAGACTGTCGTTTTGACTGGGCTTGTGCCCCAAGAGGAAGTAGTGAGTTATGAGCATCAATCGAGTGAACATCACCGGTAACCTCACCCGCGATCCCGAGCTGCGCGCCACCGCCGGCGGAACCCAGGTTCTGTCCTTTGGCGTCGCCGTGAACGATCGTCGCCGCAACGCGCAGACTGGCGAGTGGGAGGACTATCCCAACTTTGTCGACTGCACCATGTTCGGCACCCGCGCCGAGGCCGTGAGCCGTTTCCTGGCAAAGGGAAACAAGGTCGCGATCGAGGGCAAGCTGCGCTACAGCTCTTGGGAGCGCGACGGCCAGCGCCGGAGCAAGCTTGAGGTCATCGTCGATGAGATCGAGTTTATGAGCTCCCGTGGTGGCCAGGGTGGCTACGACCAGGGCGGTTACGCCCCCGCAGCTCCCGCGCCCGCAGCACGTCCTGCCGCACCGGTGGCTACGCCGCCCGCGGTCGACGTCTACGATGAGGACATCCCGTTCTAAGGGTTGTTCACCTATTTTTGAGTGAGAGGCGGCTTCGGTTCGCCGAAGTTGCCAAACGAAAGGTATTTTGACATGGCTAATGATTTTTCTGCACGTCAGCCGCGTCGTAAGTACTGCCAGTTCTGCAAGGAGAACACTGAGTTCATCGACTATAAGGACACTCAGCTTCTCCGTAAGTACATGACCGACCGTGGCAAGATTAAGCCCCGTCGCGTCACTGGCGCTTGCACGCAGCATCAGCATGACATCGCCAACGCCATCAAGCGCGCCCGCGAGATGGCTCTCCTGCCGTACACCGTCCCCGTGGTTTCCTCTCGTGGCAACCGCGACCGCGGCTAAGAAGGGAGACGCATCATGAAGGTTATTCTTCTCGATGAGATCAAGGGCAAGGGCGGCGAGGGTGACGTCGTAGAGGTCGCTCAGGGTTACGCTGAGAACTTCCTGTTCCCCAAGAAGCTCGCTGTTGCCGCCACCAAGGGCAACCTCAAGCAGCTTGACGAGCGTCGCAACAACATCGCCAAGCGCGAGGCCGTCCGTCTGGCTACCGCCAACGAGACCAAGGCTGCCTTCGAGGGCAAGACGGTCACCGTTGACGTCAAGGTCGGCGACGAGGGCATCCTCTTTGGCTCCGTTACCGCCGCTATGATCGCTGACGCCATCAAGGCTCAGCTCGGTATGGACATCGACCGCAAGCGCGTCGAGCTCGGTAAGCCCATCAAGGTTGCCGGTGCCCACACCGTTGCCATCTCGCTGTACCGCGAGATCAAGGCCGAGGTTGTCGTTCTCGTCGGCGTTACCGCCGAGGAGCTCGCTGCCGAGGCTGAGGTCGAGGAGGCCGCTGAGGTCGCCGAGGCCGAGACCGCCGAGGTCGAGACTGAGGCTGCTGCCGAGTAGCATTTGCTGCAACGCAACAATCTTGTTCTAAGAAGGGCGCTCTGGGAAACCAGGGCGCCCTTTTGTTTTTTGCGCTGAGTGAGTGTCATGGTGAACGTTGCGTCGAAGTCCTATATACAGGACCGTTCATCCGTTTGGTTCGGTGATGATTGGCGGCGCGCGGCGCGTTTTGGGACCGTGGCTGATACTATGGATGCTCGCAAGCGATATGAATGAGGATGCTCATGGCATATGACGATAGGGAGACCGGGCTGACGGTTGAGGACCGCGGCTCCAAGTTGGGTCTTCCCCAAAACCAAGATGCAGAGGCCAATGTACTGGCCGCTATGCTGCTATCGCCCGAGGTGGTCGAAGAGGCCCAGGTCGAGCTGCAGCCCGATGACTTCTACCGGCCCATTCATAAGACCATCTATACCGCGATGGTCGATATGTACAACAGCCGCATTCCCATCGACTCCATCTCGCTGATCGATTACCTGCGAAGCATCAACAAGCTTGATGCCGTGGGCGGCGAGGCCTACATTTTGGAGTTGATGGGTCAGACCCTGTCGCTCGTCAACTGGCAGCACCATGCCGCTATCGTTCGCCGCGATTCGATGCTGCGTGAGCTGATCGGCGCCACCAACGAGATCAACGCGCTGGCCTATAACGCTCCCACCGATACCAAAGAGGTCGTGGAGCTGGCCGAGAGCAAGTTGCTCAAGGTCACGGCGCGCGAGGTCAAGTCGAGCTACAAGACGCTGACCGAGTTTATGGTCGAGGCCTATAACGAGGCCGAGGAAGTGTGCCAGGCAGGCGGCCAGGCTGCGGGCGTGCCCACGGGCTTCCCGTCGCTCGACCGCATGCTCATGGGTTTTCGCGAGGGCCAGCTCATCATCATCGGCGCCCGCCCTGCTGTGGGTAAGACGTCGTTCGCCCTGAATCTGGCGCTCAACGCTGCCGCGGCCGGTTATACCGTCGGCTTCTTCTCGCTGGAGATGTCGGGCAAGGAAATTGCCCAGCGTCTGATTTGCGCCTACGCCATGATTTCGATCAGTGACTTCCGCATGGGCCGCATTAGCCCCGAGCAGTGGGCCAATATCAACGAGGCCACGCAGACCTTGTCCAAGCTCGATATTCTGATTGACGATACGCCCGGCACCACAGTGACCGAGATTCGCGCCAAGAGCCGCCGCATGCTCCACAACAAGGAGAAGGCCATCATCATCCTGGACTACCTGCAGCTGGTGAGTCCTCCGCCGGGACGCCGCTCCGAGAGCCGTACCGTCGAGGTCTCCGAGATGTCGCGTGGTCTGAAGATCATGGCCAAGGAACTCAAGATCCCGCTCATCGCGCTGTCGCAGCTCTCGCGTCAGGTCGAATCCCGTACCGGCAAGCGCCCGCAGCTTTCCGACCTTCGTGAATCGGGCTCCATCGAGCAGGACGCCGATATCGTTATGTTCTTGGACCGCTCCGCCGACGAGGCCGAAGCCTCGCGCGACGATCGACCCGACGAGGGCGTTACGCGTATCGTCGTGGCCAAGAACCGTTCGGGCCCGATCGGCGACGTCGACCTGATGTTCCTGCCGGCATCCACCAAGTTCTATGAGCTTGATGGGGCACATGCCGAGGAGTAGGACAGGCGCCCGTTGCACGGGTATACTGGGAATGTTTTGTGCTTCTGCGTGCCGGCGTGGCGCGTAGACAGTCCATGAATGTAAGGAGTAAACATGCCGTCAACCGTTTTGGTCGGTGCCCAGTGGGGCGATGAGGGCAAGGGTAAGATCTGCGACCTGGTCGCCGGCGACTTCGATGCCGTCGTGCGCTACTCGGGCGGCAACAACGCCGGCCACACCATCGTCGTCAACGGCAAGAAGTACGGCCTGCACCAGGTGCCCTCCGGCATCATGTATTCCGACCATGTGTCGGTGATCGGTAACGGCTGCGTCGTCAACCCCAAGGTTGTCCTTGAGGAGATCGACATGTTCGAGGCCGACGGCATCACCACCAAGAACCTCAAGATTAGCGGCAACGCGCATGTCATCATGCCGTACCACATCGACCTGGATGGCGCCTTTGAGCAGAAGCTCGGCAAGAAGAACATCGGTACCACCAAGCGCGGTATCGGTCCGTGCTATCAGGACAAGATGGCCCGCATTGGCCTGCGCATGCAGGATATGCTGGACGAGGCGCTGTTCCGCGACAAGCTGGAGACCGCTCTCGCCCGCGTGAACCCCGAGCTTGAGCTCATCTACAACCTGCCCACCTACACCGTGGACCAGATTTGCGACGAGTACCTGCCCATGGCCGAGCGCCTGCGTCCCTACATCACCGAGACGAGCCTGCTGCTCAACAACATGATCGATGAGGGCAAGGACCTGCTGTTTGAGGGCGCCCAAGCGACGTTGCTCGACATCGACCACGGCACCTATCCGTACGTGACGTCTTCCAACTGCACCGCCGGCGGCGCCATCACCGGCTCCGGCGTGGGCATGAAGAACGTCGACCGCGTGCTGGGCGTCATGAAGGCCTATATCACCCGCGTCGGTTCGGGCCCCATGCCCACCGAGCTTTCCTATGAGTCCGAGGCCGGTCACACGCTGACCGAGGAGGGCTATGAGTACGGTGTGACCACCGGTCGCCGTCGTCGCTGCGGCTGGTTCGACGGCCCCATCGCCAACTACGCCTCACGCGTCAACGGCCTCACCGATATCGCCCTGACTAAGCTCGACGTGCTTTCGGCCTTCGACACCATCAAGGTGTGCGTGGCCTACGACGTCGATGGCGAGCGCTACACCAGCGTGCCCGAGCATCAGGTGCGCTTTGAGCATGCCAAGCCCATCTACGAGGAGCTCCCCGGCTGGAAGTGCGACATCACCGGTTGCCGCAGCTTTGATGAGCTGCCGCAGGAGGCTCAGGACTACGTGGCGTTTATCGAGGATCTGGCACACACCCGCGTGACGTTCATTGGCGTCGGCGCCGGTCGCGAGCAGATCATCAACCGATTCTGGAAGTAATCGGGACTATTTGGTTATTGCGATATACCCCTTTGCAGCCCAAGCGGGCGGCCGAGGGGTATATTTGCTTGCAAAGGGCTCGCGCGGAGCGGGCCATTCATCCATAGAGGAGGCACCCTTGAAGGCGGACACTCAAACCATCGACATCCTGTTGTTGGGCAGCGGCGGCCGTGAGCATGCTTTGGCAGCTAAGCTCGCAGCATCACCGCGCGCCGGCAAGCTCTACATCGCGCCGGGCAACGGCGGCACCGCGAGCTGCGGCGAGAACGTTGTTCTCGACGACTGCGATCCTGCGGCCGTGGCGGCGTTTGCGCAGAGCCACGGATGCGGACTCGTGGTAATTGGCCCCGAGGCTCCGCTCGTGGCGGGTGTGGCCGACGCCGTGCGCGCGGCGGGTATTCTCTGCTTTGGCCCGGGTGCCGAGGGCGCCCAGATGGAGGGCTCCAAGCTGTTCTCCAAGCAGCTCATGGAGCGCGCGGGCATTCCGACGGCAGCCTACGGCTCGTTTACCGACGAGGCTTCGGCTCTCGCCTACGTGCGCGAGCAGGGCGCCCCGCTGGTCGTCAAGGCCGACGGCCTTGCCGCGGGCAAGGGCGTCATCGTGGCGATCGAACTTGAGCAGGCCGAGGAGGCCGTGCGCGAGTGCTTTGGCGGCACCTTTGGCGATGCCGGCAACACCGTGGTTATCGAGGAGATGCTGACCGGCCCCGAGTGCTCGCTTTTGGCCTTTACCGACGGCAAGACCGTGCGCCCCATGGCCACCTCGCAGGACCACAAGCGCGCGCTCGAGGGCGACAAGGGTCCCAACACCGGCGGCATGGGCGTCTACAGCCCGGTGCCCATCGTGACCGACGAGGAGCACGCCACCATGGTGGCGGTCATGGAGCAGACCGTTGCCGAGCTTGCTGCCGAGGGCATCGACTACCGCGGCTGCCTGTATGGCGGCTTTATGCTCACCCCCGCCGGCCCCAAGGTGCTGGAGTTCAACGCCCGCTTTGGCGACCCCGAGACGCAGGTCGTGCTCCCGCGCCTTAAGAACGACCTGGTCGAGGTCATGCTGGCCTGCGCCAACTGCGAGCTCGATCAGATTGAGCTCGACTGGCGTGACGAGTGGGCCGTGGCCGTTGTCCTGACGAGTGCGGGCTATCCCGGCAGCTACGAGAAGGGCAAGGTCATCACCGGTATTGCCGATGCCGAGGCCATGGAGAACGTGACCGTGTACCACGCGGGCACTGCCGTGGTGGACGGCCAGCTCGTGACCAATGGTGGCCGCGTGCTTGCCGTGACCGCTCTGGGCGACACGTTCGAGAACGCTCGCAACCTTGCCTACGAGGCCTGCGAGAAGATTGATTTTGAGGGTAAGACCCTGCGCCACGACATCGGCCTGCGTGCGCTGCGCGGCCGCGACGCCTGGGATGCCTAAAATCCGAGAGGAATGAGACGGATGGACGAGAAGAACGAAGAGCTCGTGGACGCACAGATCGTCGAGGAGGACAGCCGCATGTATGGGCACGCCGAGGGCGAACCTGGTGGCGAGGTCGCTGACGAGCCGGCGCTGGTGCTGGGCGACGACGACCCGCACGATGCCGAGCTGCACGAGAAGATTCTTTCGGAGGAGTGCGCCTGGAAGGGCAAGATCCTCGACGTCCACCGTCTTGAGGTTGAGCTGCCCAACGGTCGCCGCAGTGCCCGCGATATCGTTCGCCATCCGGGTGCGGCGGCCGTTGTGGCGCTGACCGAGAGCGGCAAGATCGTACTGGTGCGTCAGTACCGCACCGCCATCGACCGCGTGACGGTCGAGATTCCCGCCGGCAAGCTCGACCCGGGCGAGGACCCACTCGATTGCGCTAAGCGCGAGCTACACGAGGAGACGGGCTTTAGGGCCGGTCGCATTCGCTTTTTGACGTCGATTGTCACGTCCTGCGGTTTTTGCGACGAGATCATTCACATCTACTTGGCTACCAAGCTGGAGTTTGATGCGCCCAGTCCCGACGATGACGAGTTTGTCAACGTTGACCTGGTGCCGCTGCACGAGCTGATCGACGCCGTGCTCGACGGCAAGATCGAAGACGCCAAGACCGTCGTGGGCGCCTTGGCCTGCGATAGCATCGCGCATCGCCTTGGGGGCGCGGAGCTCTAGGTTACGCGGTTTTACCAAACCGCGTAACGAGTCGACGCTGCAAACGCCCCTAAGCGGCAATCTGCCTTTCAATCGTCGCTCGCGTACCGAAGTACGCGTCGCTCCTCTTTCAAGGCACCTTGCTCGCTTAGGGACGTTTTCGCTGACGCTGCCAGAACATCGGCGTTATGCTTGTTGGGACGCTTTGTTTTCAGCCTGACCGGTTCAACCGGATTTCTCACGCTATTTATTTCTCTTCGAGGATTGCATGTTTAAAAGGTTTCTTTCGTACTACAAGCCCCAGATGGGGCTTTTTGTTGCTGATACTGTTTGTGCTCTGGTGCTTGCCGCCATTGACCTGGCGTTCCCCATTATCCTGCGCAATTTGACCGGTGGGCTCTTTACTCAGGGTCAGGCTGTCATTATGCAGGCGCTCGGCATGATTGCGGTGGGCTTGGTGCTGATGTATGCCGCCCGCTGCGCCTGCCGCTATTTTGTGAGCTATTGGGGTCACGTGATGGGCGCGCGTATGGAGTCCAAGATGCGCGAGGACCTGTTTGACCAGTATGAGCGCTTTAGCTTTGCGTACTTTGACCGCAACAGCTCGGGCGACATGATGAGCCGCGTGGTCAACGACCTGTTCGATATCTGCGAGGCGGCGCACCACGTGCCCGAGTGGATCATCATCTGCGGCATCGAGATTATCGGCTCGTTTGTGATCCTCTTTACCATCGCCCCGGTGCTGGCGCTCGCCATGGCCGTGGTGACGGCGGCGTTTGCGGTCATCATGTTTTGGCAGAACATGCGCATGCGCGAGGTCTTTAGCGACAACCGCAAAAAGATCAGCGGCATCAATGCGCAGCTGCAGGATTCGCTGGCGGGCATGCGCGTGGTCAAGAGTTTTGCCAATGAGGAGACCGAACGCTTCAAGTTCCGCGCCTCCAACAATCGCTATCTTTCGTCCAAGGAGAACATGTATCACGCCATGGGCGTCTATACCGCGACGTATGGCCTGCTCTCGGGTGTGCTCTATGTGATCGTGGTGCTGCTGGGCGGCTGGCTGGTCGCCCAGGGACAGCTGCAGGCGGTCGATATGGCGACCTTTGCACTCTATATTTCGCTGTTCTGCACGCCGCTCGAGACACTCGTCAATTCGGCCGAAACGTATCAGAAGGCCATCGCCGGCTTTAAGCGCATGGACGAGGTGCTCTCGACCGCGCCGGATATCCAGGACAAGCCGGGCGCTACGGATCTGCAGGTGACTGCCGGCGCCGTGGAGTATCACGACGTGTGCTTTAACTACGAGGACGTTGAGCTGGGCGAGGGCGATGCCGAAGAGCGTCCCGTTATCGACCATATGAATCTGTCCATCAAGCCTGGGCAGACCATCGCTTTGGTTGGCCCTTCGGGCGGCGGCAAGTCCACGACCTGTTCGCTGCTGCCGCGCTTTTATGACGTGGCTGCCGGATCCATTAGCATCGACGGCCAGGACGTGCGCGATGTGACGCAGCAGAGCCTGCGTCGCGCCATCGGCCTGGTGCAGCAGGATGTCTATCTGTTTGACGGCACGATTGGCGAGAACATCGCCTACGGCAAGCCGGGCGCTACGGCAGGAGAGATCGCCGAGGCCGCCCGTCGCGCCAACATCGATGCCTTTATCGAGTCGCTTCCACAGGGTTATGACACGGTCGTGGGCGAGCGTGGCAGCCGTCTTTCGGGCGGACAGAAGCAACGCGTTGCCATTGCGCGCGTGTTTCTCAAGAACCCCAAGATCCTGATTTTGGACGAGGCGACGAGTGCTTTGGATAACGAGAGCGAGGAGGCGGTCCAGGAGTCGCTCGAAGAGCTGGCACGCGGCCGTACCACAATCATCATCGCCCACCGTCTCTCGACCATTAAACACGCCGATGAGATTGCGACCGTTGAGCATGGTCGCGTTGTGGAACGTGGCACGCATGAACAGCTTCTCGCCCGTGGCGGCACCTATGCCCGTTACTATCGAATGCAGTTCGAAGGTGCGCGTGCGCACGAGCTCGACTGATTGATATGACAGGAAGTTTATGGCTGACAAGAACCCTTTGACTCCGGAAGAAGTGACGGAGTTATTCTCCGAAATCGATGCATCCGGTGTCTTGGATCCCACGCTTGCCAAAAAGCGAACCGAGCGCATGCGTGAGAAGGAGGCTGCGGCCAAGCGCGGTGACAAAGCGGCGCTAGCGCAGCTGCGCAGCGAGGACCGCGCGAGCCAGGCAAAACATATCGACCCGCTGTCCGAGGATGATCCTTCGGGTTCGCAGGTGAGTCATACCATTACGAAGACCGCGATGGCCGTGGTCATTGGCATCTTGGTGCTGATTGTGGGCATGCAGATTGGCTACGGCGTGATGCGTCGCCTGAACACCGCCAACCTGTCCGAGAGCGTTTCGGTCGATACCGTTTCGACGGCGCTGAAGGGCGGCCTTGAGTGGGGCAACGGCTTTACGCAGTTCCCGCTCGACTTTACCGTCGATGAAGCCGATGAGCGTACGGGCACGGTCGAGGTGACGGTGTTGGACACATCGTCTGCCAACGAGCTCGAGCTGCTGTCCAACGGGCAGATTCAGGCCGCGGCGCTTGCGACCAACGCGTTGCTCAACGATAAGATCGACCGCGTGGTGTATAACGTTCACGCCTATATCGACGAGGATAGCAACATTCAGCACGATTCCTTCTTTGGCATGTTTCCCGCCCAGGGCCACCAGAGCGCCATCCTGACGTTCGTGTGGACCAAGAGCTCATCCAACGCTACGAGTATCGACTGGAAGATGCGCATCGTGAGTATGGATGACACCATCGCCGAGCGCATTCAGAAGCAGGTGAACTCGGTGTCGTCGTTGATTGAGGACCCGGTGGTGAGCCAGACCAAGATTGACGAGGAAAAGGCCGAACGTGACCTGGAGCATCGTCTGCATGGCCGCGAGATTTTCCGCGGCGGCAAGCCCGATCGCACACCGTCCGAACTGCTGGAGCAGGACAAGATAAAATAAGACGCCATCATCCCGCGTGAGCCACAAGCCCCGCGGGATGATTTTTCCGGGACGGGGATTAAAAAATCATTATGCATAGAAAGTCATAATTATCATTTCGTAAACATTTCGATGAAATTAACGCCATGAGGCATGCTTGCGGTTACAATACCGCGAGGCCTAACTACACACCTTTAAGCCGGTCCTGTGAGACCGGGAAGGAGAATTATGGCGAACAACCATACCGCGGGCGCTGCCGCCCGCACCTTCGCGCCCAGCGAGCTTTGCCAGCGTATGCTGGCCAAAACCAGCAAGGGCGCCTGCGGTCCCTGTATCCTGTATCTTGAGGATGGGACCATTTTTTATGGACGTGCATGCGGCGCCGAGGGCACCGCGACCGGCGAAGTCTGCTTCAACACCTCGCTTGAGGGCTACTTTGAGGTCATGACCGACCCGAGTTATGCCGGCCAAATTGTAACCATGACCTATCCGCAGATCGGCAATTACGGTATCGACGAGACCGATGTCCAGTCGGCCTTCCCCGGCGACGCCGTGCGCCCTGCGAGCGCTCCGGCTATGCGCGGCATGATCGTTCGCGACATGTGCGCCACGCCTTCTAACTGGCGCTCGGCCGTCAGCGTGCCGGAGTACCTGCGCGCTCACGGCATCGTCGCTATCGAGGGTGTCGACACCCGCGCTCTGGTGCGCCATCTGCGCGACAATGGTTCCAAGATGGGCATTATCTCGACAGAGATCTTCGACGTCGACGAGCTCGCCGAGCGTCTGGACGCAGCGCCCACGCTGGTGGGCGAGAACCTGGTCAAGACCGTGAGCTGTCCCGCGCCTCACGAGTTTGTGGCCGCCGACCTGCCTGCCACGCATGGCTTTGCGCTTGTGGCTGCCGCTCCTGCCCGTCACAAAGTGGTCGCCTACGACTGCGGTGTGAAGCGCGGTATTCTGGAGGGCCTGGTCCGTGCCGGCTGCGACCTCACCGTCGTGCCGTGGGATACGCCCGCCCAGCAGGTGCTCGACATGAATCCTGATGGCGTCTTTTTGTCCAACGGCCCCGGCGACCCCGATGCCGTGGTGGAGACCTACGAGCAGGTGCAGCAGCTGATCGGCAAGGTGCCGGTCTTTGGTATTTGCCTGGGTCACCAGATGATCAGCTTGGCCTGCGGCGCCCAAATGGAAAAGCTTAAATTCGGTCACCGTGGCGGTAACCAGCCGGTTATGAATCTGGTGAGCCGTCGCGTGGAGATCACCGCGCAAAACCACGGCTTTGGCCTGCTGTTCCCCAGTCTGGGCAAACTGATTCCGGAGCTTTCCGGCGGCGAAACCGAGCATGCGGCCGATGGCGACCTGCGCGCCTGGGTGCGTCGCGGCGTCGCGCCGGTCGTGATGAACGAGCGCTTTGGTCGCATTCGCCTGACACATGTGAACCTCAACGACGGCACCGCCGAGGGCATCCAGCTGCTCGACGCCCCGTGTTTCTCGGTCCAGTACCACCCCGAGGCTTCGCCCGGCCCCACCGATGCCCACTATCTCTTTACCGCCTTTACGCGACTCATGGACGGCGAGGAGAACTACCTGGACATCGACACCGCGAAGGACCGCCTCGCCGGCTGGAATTTCGCCGAGTCCGAGAACGCTGCGACCGAGGAGAACTAACATGCCTAAACGTACTGACATCATGCGCATCCTCGTTATTGGTTCGGGCCCCATCGTTATTGGCCAGGCCTGCGAGTTCGACTACTCCGGCGCCCAGGCCTGCAAGGTGCTCAAGGAGGATGGCTTTGAGGTCATCCTGGTCAACTCCAATCCGGCGACCATCATGACCGACCCGGGCTTGGCCGACCGCACCTATGTTGAGCCTATCACCGCCGAGTTTATCGAGCGCGTGATCAAGAAAGAGCGCCCGGACGCGCTGCTGCCCACGCTGGGCGGCCAGACCGGTCTGAACGCCGCCGTCGAGCTGGCAAAGGACGGCACGCTCGACAAGTACGGCGTCGAGATGATCGGCTGCGACCTGGCCGCTATCGAGCGCGGCGAGGACCGCAAACTCTTTAACGAGGCCATGGCCGAGATCGGCCTGGAGGTCGCGCGCTCGGGCTATGCCTACAGCGTGGCCGACGCCGAGGCTATCGCCGAGCGCGTGGGATATCCCTGCGTACTGCGTCCGAGCTTTACCCTCGGTGGCGCCGGCGGCGGCATCGCGCATACCCACGAGGAGCTCGTCTCCATCGTGAGCCAGGGCCTTGAGCTCTCGCCTGCCCATGAGGTGCTGGTCGAGGAGTCCATCGAGGGTTGGAAAGAGTATGAGATGGAGGTCATGCGCGACCACGCCGGCAACGGCATCATCGTGTGCTCCATCGAGAACCTCGACCCCATGGGCGTGCACACCGGCGACTCCATCACCGTGGCGCCAGCGCAGACCCTCTCCGACCTTGAGTACCAGCGCATGCGTGTCGCGTCGCTCGCCATTCTGGAGAAGATTGGCGTCGAGACCGGCGGCTCCAACGTGCAGTTTGCCGTGAACCCCCAGACCGGCCGTCTGATCGTCATCGAGATGAACCCGCGCGTGAGCCGTTCGTCCGCACTGGCCTCCAAGGCCACGGGCTTCCCCATCGCCAAGGCCGCCGCTCGCCTGGCCGTGGGCTACACGCTCGACGAGATCGTCAACGACATCACCAAGGCAACGCCCGCCTGCTTTGAGCCCACGATCGACTACTGTGTGGTCAAGGTGCCGCGCTTTGCCTTCGAGAAGTTTAAGGGTACCGACCCCACGCTCACCACGCGCATGAAGGCCGTGGGCGAGATTATGGCGATCGGCCGCACCTTTGAGGAGGCCTTCGGCAAGGCCATGCGCTCACTGGAGGACGGTCACCAGGGCATCTGCGCCGGTGGCAAGGAGGGTGCCGACAAGCTGAGCGACGATGAGCTCGCTCAGGCCGTGGCAACCCCGACCGAGCACCGCATCTTCTTTGTGGTCGAGGCCCTGCGCCGTGGCTGGGACATCGCCCACATCCATGCCATCTGCGGTATCGATCCGTGGTACCTCAACCGTATCAACGACATGGTGCAGGTCCAGGAGAGCATCCGCGGCCTGCGTGTGGAGGATATCGACGCCGACGCGATGCGCCTGCTCAAGCAGTACGGCACGAGCGACGCCGAGATTGCCGCGCTGACCGGCTCGGACGAGCGCTTTGTGCGCGCCTATCGCAAGGGTCTGGGCGTGGTTCCCAGCATGAAGACGGTCGATACCTGCGCTGCGGAGTTTTCGAGCGCCACGGAGTACCACTACAAGACGTACGAGAACATCTACCGCACGAGCCCGGATGCCAAGAAGTGCGTGGCTCCCGACGAGACCACGCCGGCGGACAAGCCCAAGGCGATGATCCTGGGCGCCGGCCCCAACCGCATTGGCCAGGGTATCGAGTTCGATTACTGCTGCGTGCACGCGAGCTACGCGCTGGCGGCCCGCGGCTTCGAGACCATCATGGTCAACTGCAATCCCGAGACCGTCTCGACCGACTATGACACGTCCGACCGTCTGTACTTTGAGCCGCTCACCTACGAGGACGTCATGGACGTTATCGATGTCGAGCGCCCCGACGGCGTCGTGGTGACGCTCGGCGGCCAGACCCCGCTTAAACTGGCGCGCATGCTCGAGGAGAGCGGCGTCAACATTATGGGCACAAAGCCCGACGCCATCGACTTTGCCGAGGACCGCGAGCGCTTTGCCGCCCTACTCGACAAGCTGGGCATTATGTACCCGCCGGCGGGTCAGGCCACCTCGTTTGAGGAGGCCGAGGCCGTGGCCGCGCACATCGGCTACCCGCTGCTGGTGCGTCCGAGCTACGTGCTGGGTGGCCGCGGCATGATGATCGCCTACGATGCCGGGCATCTACGCGATTACATGGCCGAGGCTGCGCGCATTAGCCCCGACTACCCGGTGTACCTCGACCGCTTCCTGGAGGGTGCGATTGAGTCCGATGTCGATGCCCTGTGCGACGGCGAAGAGGTCTACATCGGCGGCATCCTGGAGCATATTGAGGAGGCCGGTATTCACTCCGGCGACTCTGCGACCTGCATTCCGCCGTTTAGCTTTAGCGAGAGCCTGCAGGCGAAGCTCCGCGAGACCACGCGCCGCATCGCGATGGCGCTGGGCGTACGCGGCCTGGTCAACGTGCAGTATGCCATCAAGGGTGAGACCGTCTACGTGATCGAGGCCAACCCGCGTGCCAGCCGTACCGTGCCGTTTATCTCCAAGGCCACCGGCGTGCCGCTGGCCAAGTGCGCGGCGCGTATCATGGCGGGCGATTCCATCGCGAGCTTGGGCCTGCCGAGCGATGAGCGTCAGCTGGACTGGTTCTGCATGAAGGAAGCCGTTATGCCCTGGGGCCGTTTCCCGGGCGCCGACGTCATCCTGGGGCCCGAGATGAAGTCGACGGGCGAGGTCATGGGTATCGCCAAGAGCTATCCCGAGGCATACGCCAAGACGCAGCTGGCGATCGACTACAAGCTGCCCGACCCGAGTTGCGGCAAGGTGTTCATTAGCGTGTGCGACCGCGACAAGCGCCATATCCTTTCGGTCGCCCGTATCCTGCGCTATCTGGGCTTTGACATCTGCTCTACCGAGGGTACGGCGCGCGTGCTGCGTGGAGGCAACGTGACGTGCGAGATCGTGGAGAAGATTAGCGGCCCGCACGACGGCGAGCGCCCCAACATCGGCGACCTCATCGCCGATGGCAAGATCGCGGTGATCATCAACACGCCGTACGGTCCGGGCTCGCGCGGCGACGGCTATCTGCTGCGCACCGAGGCAGTGCGACGCGGTGTGACCTGCGTGACCGCGATGTCTGCCGCCAACACGTACGTGAGTGCCATCGAGGCGGTGCGTGAGGACCAGCAGGGTCACGGCAGCGCCAACGACATGGGCATGGACGTCATCGCCCTGCAGGACCTGCCGCAGCACACGGTGTAATGTGACCTGGTCGGCCGGGGCGGCAGCCGGACACTTTCTCTCGGAAACTGGGCTTCGCGAAGTTTTCCGAGAGAAAGGACCGCCTCCCGCCCCGGCCTACGGTGACTCGGTTGCACCGTGTGCTGCCGAAGGGGCTTTGTGCGATGACTAGGGCTGAATAGAAAATGAGTGTGGGCGCCGTCGTTCGTTTGAACGACGGCGCCCACGTTTTGGATTTATTGGGCTGTGGCGGTGAAGGTTGTTTTGTCGGCGGCGATGTGCACGTGCAGCTTTGCCTGACCGTCGCAGCTGATGAGCACGCCTACCTCGAACGGGGTTCCCGTCTTGTCGTAGGTCGAACGCACGATGCGCATCGCCGCCTTACCGGTGTTCTGTCCCAAAAGACGCGCCTCATGCTTGTCGAGGTTGACTGTCTCGTAGACGGCATCGACGCTTGCGGGCAGGATGCCGGTCTTTTCCGCGATGTAGGCGTAGAGCGAGCCATCCACGTCTTTGCGCGAGAGCTCGGGGCAAAGTGACACGGGGATATAGACGTAGTTGAGCTCCATGGGTTTGTCGTTGGCGAGACGCAGGCGGCGAATCTCCCAGACGGGTGTCCCTTCGGGCACTTTGAGCCCGGAGGCGATGCCGCGGACGGCCGGTATGCTTGAAAAGGCGAGAATCTGCGAGCTCGGAACCCGTCCCGCTTCGCGCATCCGCGCGCTGAAATTCAGGGCCAGGTCGATGCCGGGTGCTGAAGTTTGGGGCTTGATGAACGTGCCCTGGCCGCGCTTGCGCACCACGCGCCCCTCGATGACGAGATCTTGGAAGCAACGGCGCACGGTCGCGCGCGATAACTCCAGCCGCTCACAGATTTCGAGCTCGCGTGGCAGCGGCGTCTTGGTGTCGAACGCCTGGCTGGCGATAAGCAGAGCGATTCGATGTTTAAGCTGGACATAGAGCGGCGTATCACCGCTGCGGTCGAAGGGTTCGGAGGCGAGAAACGAGATCATATCCATGGGGTACCTCCATGTCGTGGGCGTACGTGACATGGTCTGACACTGCGGGGCAAACCGGAGATGCCAGGCCCGATTCTTGCTGGTATGTATGGTGCATAAAGAACATAAAACATTTATCAGGCAATCTACCTGCTATTTTAAAAATAATTAGAAGAAAAAATAATTTAGGCACAAAAATAGTTGCTACCGTTAACCGATGAATAGTTACCGTTCGCAACTATTTTCTTGTACCGAACATGCCCCGGCGCAACAATAATCTCAGCAAAAAGCAAAGCCGTGCGACACACGGCAGGTCGAGAGGAGACCGCATGCGGTATCTGGTAATGGTCAGTCACGGAACGCTCGCTCCCGGACTGCACAGTGTCCTCAAGATGCTCGGCAATGACGCCCCGAACATCTTGTCGACGAGTCTCGTGGACGGCATGGGCGCTGACGAGTATGTCGAGAACGTCAAGGCGATGCTCGCTCCCGTTACCGCCGATGACGAGGTTGTCCTGCTTGGTGACATCCTGGGCGGATCGCCGCTCACCAATGCCATGAACACGCTGGCCGAGAAGGGTTTGCTCGCCCACACCATTGCCTTCGGCGGTATGAATCTGCCCATGGCTATGACCGCCATGATGGGGCTTGCCACCATGGACCTGGATTCCCTCAAGCAGATGATGCTGCAGGAGGGCAAGAACGGTATGTCCGAGCTCGTTGTCCCGACCGATGACGCCGACGACGAGGACGACGACATCTAGGCAGCGCATCCGCCCAAATTTTCGTGATGGAGCGGGGGTTAAGAGGAAAGACCCCCGGTGATAAAGAAAGGGAGAACGCATGATTTCGTTCATCCGTATTGATGACCGTATGATCCATGGACAGACCGTTACCCGTTGGGCCCTCGAGTATCCCTGCGACGGTCTTATCGCCGTCAACGACGCTGCAGCGTCCAACCCCGTGCTCAAGGAGGCCTACAAGAGTGCCTCGGGCAAGAAGACGTTCGTGTGGACCAAGGAGCACTTCAAGGAGGTCTCCGAGAAGGTTCTCAAGTCCGACACCAAGTACTTCCTGATCACCAAGAACCCGCTCGACATGAAGGAACTTCTCGTCGATTTTGGCTTTAAGCCCGGCATGGACCGCATCATCGTCGGTCCCTGCAACGATCGTCCCGGCACCACCAAGCTTGGCAACAACCAGTCGATCACGCAGGAAGAGGCCCAGGCGCTCGAGGATCTCACCAACGCCGGTTACACGGTCGAGTTCGCCCTTATCAAGGAGAAGTCCATCGGTGAGTGGCCCAAGTTCCGCGGTCAGTTTGGCTTCTAGTTAGGTGCCAGCCGCATTTTGGTATCTACAGCCCTTGGTGAAAGGGGCTGAGGAATAAAGAAAGGGGAAAGCATGGCAATCAATGCATTCCAAGCCGCGCTGTTCGGCCTGTTCGCCTGCCTGGCATCACTGCCTGGCATGGGCGGCACGACGATCGGCAACTACACTCTGGGTCGTCCTCTGGTCGCCGGCCTCATCGTCGGCATCATCATGGGCGATATGCAGACGGGTATCCTCGTCGGCGCTGCCATCCAGGTTGTCTACATCGCTCTCGTGACCCCCGGCGGAACCGTCTCCGCCGACGTCCGCGCCGTGTCCTATATCGGCATCCCGCTGGCGATCCTCGCCATCAAGAACTCGGGCATCGATCCCGCCTCCGCTGAGGCTGCCGGCATGGCCGCATCCCTCGGTGCCGCCGTCGGCACGCTCGGCACTGTGCTCTTCTATGGCACCGCCACCATCAACCTGGTGTGGCAGGGCATGGGCTGGAAGTGGCTCGAGAAGGGCGATCTCCACAAGCTCTACCTGGTCAACAACGTTCTGCCTTGGATCGGTCACATCGTCTGCTCGTTCCTCCCGACGTTCATCATCACCATGGGCGGCACCGCCATGGTCGACCTCATGAAGACCTACATGCCCATGGACGGCATCGCGATGAAGACGCTGTTTACCGTCGGCTCGCTGCTGCCTACCGTCGGTATCGCCATCCTGCTCAAGCAGGTCATCTCTAAGCCCACGGACTTCCTGACGTTCTTCTTCGGCTTCACCCTGTCCGCTGTTATGGGCTGCAACCTGATCGCCGCTGCCGGCATCGGCTGCTTCTTCGCCCTGATCAACTATGAGATCGCTTCGCTCAAGATCGACCTCGCAAACGCTCCCAAGGCAGCTATCGCCTCGGGCTCAGATGATGAGGAAGAGGAGGACATCTAATGGCAGAGAAGAAAAAGCTCTCTAAGAAAACGCTTGCCAAGTCGTTCCGTAACTGGTCCTATGGCAACCTGACCTGCTTCTCGCAGGAGCACATGCAGACCTTCGGTTACCTGTGCGCCATGCTTCCGATTGTCGAGGAGCTCTACGACACGCCCGAGGAGCAGAAGCAGGCCCTCCAGACCTACTCCGCGTTCTTCAACACCGAGCCGCAGATCGGCACCATGATTGTCGGCGTCACCGCCGGCCTCGAGGAGGCTCGCGCAAACGGCGAGGCCATCGACGACGACGCCATCAACGGCATCCGCGCCGGCCTCATGGGCCCGCTCGCCGGCCTTGGCGACTCGCTGATCGTCGGTACCCTGATCCCGATCCTGCTCGGTATTGCCCTCGGTCTCTCGACCGGCGGCTCCCCGCTCGGCGCCATCTTCTATATTGTCGTGTGGAACCTGCTCATGTTCCTTGGCATGCGCTTTGCCTACAACCAGGGCTATGAGCTCGGCGGCAAGGCGGTCGAGGCCCTCGTCGGCCCCAAGGCCAAGGCTCTGCGTGATTCCATCGTGATGGTCGGTACCATGGTCATCGGTGCAGTCGGTGCTACCTGGGTCTCCATCACCTGCAGCCCCAACCTGGTGCTGCCCGGTGGCGGTAAGTTCCAGGACACGCTCGATGGCATCTATCCGCACCTGCTGCCGATGATCTTCATCATCTTCTGCTGGTACATGATGACCAAGAAGAAGGTCAACCCCATCGTTATGATGCTGATCCTCGTTGTGATCGCATTTGTGGGCGTTCTCATTGGCTTCTTCGACCCGGCACTGAGCTACTAGTCATCATCCCCTGGCCCCCTGTAAGGCCGTGCGGCCTCAACCGCACGGCCTTCTGATTTTGCGCCGCCCTTCAAGGGCAATATGGCCAGCGACCTCCATCGCCTACACGACACCCGCTATATTGCTCTTGAAAGATGACGTATTCGACAAACGATGCACTTGCGCATGATGCACACTTTGCACGAGGAGGACCATATGCACGAGAAACATGGACACGACCTTTCGCGCGACGACTTGATTCGCGAGGCAAAGATGCAGACCGATGCTATTCAGCGGCTCAATGTTTGGCTGCGCCTGGGCTATTCGCTCGTGGCGATTGGCTTTTTGATGGGGATGTGGGGTATGCAGGGCGGCCCCGGCTGGGGTGTCCCCGTGGGCATCGTGTGCCTGGTGGTGGGCACTCCGCTTTCGATCGTGCTTAAGGTCGGCACGACCAACGCCAAAAAGAATGTCGAGCGCATGCTCGAGGCCGCTGGTGTCGACGTTGAGGAGCTTATGCGACGCAAGAAGGACGAGCAATAGACTTCCGCGTTGGGGTATCATAAATAATTGTTGCGAATGTTAACTAATGTACGGCAAATGACGGTTTTATGGCCCTTCTAGAGTTGCAAAGGACAATATCCCCAGTGGATTACGATGACGTCGCTCGAAAACTGATTGTGTACTCACGTTCCCTTGCCAAGGGATCCTTGAGTGCTGCCGGCGGCGCCAGTGTGGGCGAGGCACCGGTTTTACAGTATCTATCGGGTATTGACGGTGATGTCATTCCCTCTGAGATTGCCAAGAAGCTGAAATTCTCCCGTGCGCGCATGTCGCATATCTTGGATTCACTCGAGAGTAAGGGTTACGTTCAGCGCAGGACTGATCCAAACGATCGTCGGCGTGTGCTGGTGAGCATTACCGAGGAAGGCCGTGATTTCGCGGCGAAAAAAAATGCCGAGAGTGTGGCATCGCTCTCGAAACAACTCTCGGCGCTCGGCGAGCACGATGCCCAGGAGCTCGTGCGCATCCTGAATAAAGCTTACAGCCTTACCTATGATGCCGACGACTACCTGGACAATCTATAAGGATAAAGACAGACATTTAGGTGCATCTTGAAATGCACCCGGGACAGTTGTGCCCATCAGCCACCGTCAACATCTCATTCCAAACCAAATCAGCCAACGTACGTCATGGCAATCCCCGGTAGGTTGCAGGATGGCGGCTGAGCCTTTCCCTCGGGAAACTTCGCGAAGCCCAGTTCCCGAGGGAAAGGTATGGTCTGTGTAATACCAGACAAACAGTACATTTTTGCTAGATTGGTATTTGACTGAAGAACCAATTGGTATGGCTTATTAAGCCCACCTTGCCGTTGACGCTTATTTTGCTGCCGCTGGGAGAATTCCGAACTTGGGTGCGCAAGTGCTCCCATATGTTGATATGACCTAGTAGGTGGCTATCTGGTTACTACCAGTTGGCCCCTTGGTAACGGGTGGCCCCCATTGTGCGGAATGTACCGAACATCTCCGTTTGATACGTTTTCCCATGCTGCCGGGGGGGGGCGTCCTCGGCACCTCAGCATGTCGGAAGAAAGGAGACCAGATGCGCAGGAATTCCATTTTTACGAAACGGTGGGTGAAGGGAAGCGCGGTCCTCGTTGCCACTGCAGCGACGCTCGTGTTTGCCAATCCCCAGCAGGCGATTGCCACGCCACTCAAGGGCGTCGACTCGGCGACCGTGTCCCAGTCTGCCTCGAATGTCGTCGACATCGATTTCGCTGACGGCATCAAGGGCCGTATTACGTTCCTCGAGGACGGTATTTTCCGTTATAACGTCGACCCCAAGGGTGAGTTTTCCGAGTACGCCACGCCGCGTAGTAAGTCCCACACGGCTAAGATCCAGGCTCAGCCCGATACCTCGGACACCTACAGCAAGCCGAGTGCGACGGTTGCCGACAAGGGCGACACTATCGAGATCACCGGCGGAAAGGCGACCGTGATCCTGGACAAGGCGACTGGCAAGATGAGTATCAAGTCAGGCGACCGTGTCGTGGTTTCCGAGTCCGCGTCCCTCGACCTTGATAAGAAGGGTACCGTCCAGACGCTCGCCAAGGAGAAGTCCGAGAACTTCTTTGGCGGCGGCACCCAGAACGGACGCTTCCTGCACACCAACCAGACCATCGCCATCTCCAACACGAACAACTGGACCGATGGCGGCGTTGCCTCGCCCAACCCGTTTTATTGGACGAGTGACGGCTACGGCGTACTCCGAAACACGTTTGCAGAGGGTTCCTACGACTTCGGTTCCACGGACTCATCGACGGTCACGACTTTGCACAGCGAGAATGAGTTTGATGCCTACTACTTCGTGGCGACCAACGAGGGCGCTTCGAACGTGGCAACCGAGATGCTGCAGGACTACTACAAGGTGACCGGTAACCCGGTACTGCTGCCCGAGTACGGGTTCTACCTTGGTCATCTTAATGCCTATAACCGTGATGGCTGGTCAACGACCTCGGGTCAAAAGAAGTGGGAGACCAAGGGCAGCAAGTCCTCGAGCGAGAAGGGCGACGTTAAGTACGAGTCTGGCATGTCGACGGGCTACAAGCTCGACGGCACACTTGCGGCCGAGACGCTCAACGGTGAGGGCCCTACGGTTGATACCGAGAACATGAAAGCGACCGATTTCGACCGCCAGTTCTCTGCTCGTCAGGTTATCGATGACTACGAGGACAACGACATGCCGCTCGGCTGGTTCCTGCCGAACGACGGTTACGGCGCCGGCTATGGCCAGAACGGTTACTACAAGACCGGCGGCGTCAACTCCGACGGAGCGAGCTCGGCCGACCGTCTTAACGCTGTGCGTGCCAATGTCGACAACCTTAAGAAGTTCACCGAGTATGCCAACTCCAAGGGTGTGAGCACGGGCTTGTGGACCCAGTCCAACCTTGAGCCCGACAGCAACCCTGAGACCCCGTGGCATCTGCTTCGCGACTTCGACGCCGAGGTCAAGACGGGAGGCATCACTACCCTTAAGACCGACGTTGCCTGGGTTGGATCTGGCTACTCCTTTGCTCTTAATGGCATCAAGACAGCTTATGACACGGTGACGACCGGCGCTAACAAGCGCCCCAACATCATCACGCTCGATGGTTGGGCCGGCACGCAGCGCTTTGGTGGCATTTGGACCGGCGACCAGTATGGCGGTAACTGGGAGTACATTCGCTTCCATATCCCCACGTATATCGGTCAGAGTCTTTCGGGCAACCCCAACATCGGCTCCGACATGGATGGCATCTTTGGCGGCGACCCCATCATCTCTGCGCGTGACTACCAGTGGAAGACGTTCACGCCCTCTATGCTTGACATGGACGGTTGGGGCACCTACCGTAAATCGCCCATGACGCACGGCGATCCCTACACAGGCATCTCGCGCTTCTACCTCAAGCTCAAGGCGCAGCTCATGCCCTATATCTACACGAGCGCGGCCTCGGCGGCCAACATCGACACGGGTAACGGCGATGCCGGCCTGCCCATGATCCGCGCCATGCTGCTTTCCGACAACTCCGAGTACGCCGCAAGCACTTCGACGCAGTACCAGTATATGTTCGGTGAGAACTTCCTAGTGGCACCGGTGTATCAGGATACCCAGGCAGACGAGAACGGCAACGACATTCGCAATGGGATTTACCTCCCCAACTACGGCACCGACGAGAATCCCACCATCTGGATCGATTACTTCTCGGGTAAGCAGTATCGCGGCGGCCAGGTTCTCAACAACTACGAGGCTCCGCTTTGGAAGCTGCCGCTGTTTGTGAAGGCCAACGCTATCGTGCCGATGTACGCCGAGAACAACAACCCCGAGGCCGTGAGCGACACCAACACCAAGGGTACCGACCGCAGCCAGCGTATCGTCGAGTTCTTCGCCACCGAGGGCGACGGCACCTTTACGCAGTACGAGGACGACGGCTCCTCCATCGAGAACAACACGACTGAGGACGATTCCTACGGCACGATCGACAATATCTCCTACGGTGAGCATGTGAGCACCGTCTACAGCTCCAAGGCCGCAGGCGGCACCGCGACCTTTACCGCCGAGGCCTCGCAGGGCGGCTACAACGGCTACGACTCCAACCGCACCACGACCTTCGTGGCCAATGTGTCCGCCAAGCCCACGAGCGTTGTCGCCAAGAACGGCGGATCCGCACTCAACGTGGTTGAGGTCGACTCGCAGGAGACCTTTGACGCCGCGACCCCCGAGGCCGGCCAGGCGGTCTACTTCTACAGCGAGACCCCCAACCTCAACCACTACGGCAGCGATGCGGACGGCACCGAGGCCGAGCAGGGCGAGAGCTTCAACAACACCAAGATCACCACGAACCCCAAGGTCTACGTCAAGTTCGCGAAGACCGATGCTGCTGCAGCGGCGCAGACGCTTGAGCTGGGCGGTTTCGTGAACGCCGACGCCACGCTCACAGCCGATCGCCTCAACGAGAACCTCTCCGCACCCACGAACCTTGCTGCCCCCGAGGACGCCACGACCCCAACGAGCATCAAGCTCACCTGGGGAAAGGTCGATGGTGCTACCTCCTACGACCTTAAGGTCGACGGCACTGTGTTTGCCGTGGGTGATGCGGCCGAGTTCACGCACACCGACCTCGCCTACAATAGCAAGCACACCTACCAGATTCGTTCGCGCAACGCCGAAGGTTACTCCGCCTGGAGCGATGTGCTCGAGGCGAACTCCGCACTCGATCCGTGGCGGAACGTCCCCGACGCCGAGGAAATCACCTGGGAGGGCTCACTTTACGGCAGCCATAAGGCCGAGCTCGCCTTCGACCATGAGTTCCAGTCGGGCGACGGCGGTTTCCACTCCGGTGGCAACGATCTGGGCAAGGCGCTTACCGTTGACTATGGACGCGCTTACAAGCTCGATAAGCTCGAGTACTATCCGCGCGATGACGCCGGCAACGGCACCGTGACCAAGATGCGTGTTGAGACGAGTCTCGATGGCGTCCACTGGACGAGCCAGGAGGTCGATTGGGCACGTTCCGCTGATTGTAAGACGGTAGCGTTTGACGGCACCGTGGCCGCCCGTTACGTGCGCATGACACCGCTCGCCTCGGTCGGCAATTTCTTCTCCGCGTCCGAGATTGCCATCTACAAGACCGACGGCACGGATGGCTTCGCCGTGGGCTCCAACCTCAACAAGGCCACGATCTCCGACGGAGACTACTCCAACATGAAGAACTATCTGGGCCTCGAGAATCGCGAGCCCGATACCCCGACGTTCGGTTCGCAGATCCGCGACCACTTCGCCGACCTCAACGATAACGGCGTTTACGACGTCTACGATTACTCGTTCACCATGGCGGGTCTTGACGGCGGCACTAAACAAAAGGGCAAGGTCGCAGGTTCGCTCGCGGTGATTCCGAGCAAGACCGAGGTCGAGGCCGGTGATGAGATCACCGTTGATGTCTATGCGGCCGACGCCAAGAACGTCAACGCCCTGGGCGCCCTCGTCAACTTCAAGAGCGACCAGTTCGAGTTTGTGTCCGAGAGCATCGCGCAGGACGGCTCGACTGCCGGCATGGAGAACCTGTCTCGCGAGAAGGTCCAGTTCGTGGACGGAACGCAGACTATCAATCTCGCCTTTGCCAACCGCGGCGATGGCAAGCTCTACAACGGTACTGGCGCGGTGGCGAGTTTCAAGCTCAAGGCCAAGACCGCCGGAAAGGTCGAACTGCCCTCGACATCTTGGCTTATCGGCCCGGCATGCGACGCACTTGAGTTTGCGAGCGACGGCACGGTGACGATGCCGGACGTTCCTCAGCCAACGGTCGCCGAGTACGCCCAGGATGCCTTCAACATCACGATGACCAACGATGAGCTCACGACCGACGACGGGACCAACGTCGAGAAACTTATCCAGCAGAAGAGCTATAACGCGCTGTTCGATAATAACGAGGGCGACAACGGCTTTGAGTTCCTGTGGAACTGGAGTGGCAACTGGGACAGCGAGGGTAAGCTACCGAGTTACGTGAAGCTTCCCACCACGATGACATTCGCATTTAAGACGCCGTCGAAACTCGATAGCGTCGAGGTCGTTAACCGCAACGGCGGCAACGGAACCGTACAGAAGATCAAGGCCGTCGTGACGTTCGAGGATGGCTCGATCCAAGAGTTCGCGGGCGGGGAGTACGATTCCTTCCTGGCTCGCTACGCCTTTGACCTCTCTGCCGAGAACAAGGGCAAGAAGGCGACCAAGGTCGAGGTCACGCCGCTTGAGGCATCGGGTGACCAGATGCTCACACTGCGTGAGGTCAACTTCAACTACACGCAGGGTGTCGAGGCCATCGAGGGTGTCGAGCTAGGCAAGAACCAGACCGAGTTCTTTGAAGGCGACATTACGCCCGTCGACGCCAAGGCTACGCCTGAGAGCGCTGGCTACCCCTATGTGACGGTCGAGAGCTCCGACCCCTCTGTGGTAAGCGTCTCCGCTGTTCAGGCTGGCGATAGCGTGAGCTACTACCTGCGTGCCAACAAGGCCGGCAAGGCAAAGATCACGGTGGCGTCGGTACTCGACCCCTCCAAGACCGCATCCTATGAGGTCGAGGTCAAGGCTGGTGTCGATACCTCTGCGCTCGTGGCAGCGCTTTCCAAGGCCGCGGGCTACAGCGAGTCCGTCTACACCAAGGATTCCTATGCAGCTCTCACCACTGCGGTCGAGGCGGCTCGGAAGCTCCTCGACAGCGGCCAGGGCAGCTATAGCAAGAAGGATGTCGCAGACGCCACTGCCAAGATCGAGAAGGCAATCGACGGCCTCAAGATGCGCCCTGTCGATGAGAAGATCCTCATCAACACGCCCGAGAACCGCAAGAACGTCAAGGTGGCCGACTTCTCGAGTGAGGCCGACTACGAGGGCAGCAACGCCGTCAACGCTCTCGACGGCGACGAGCGGACGCTTTGGCACAGCGACTGGGCCCATGGGACCGGTATGCCCCAGTATCTGAGTGTCGACCTGGGCCGCGACTACGATCTCACCGACGTTACATTCCTGCCGCGCCAGGACGGCGGCACTAACGGCGATATCTTCGAGGCCGAGATACTGGTCTCCGACACTGCCGACGGTTATGAGATGGGCACCGCCGCGTCGATGGGTACGTTCGCCTTCGACAACGACGGCCGCGTGCTCACCGACCGTGGCGACTGGAAGCAGATGAGCTTTGGCGCCGCGCGCGGTCGCTACGTGACCGTCAAGGTGATTCACGCCGGCGGTGGCGACGTTGATGCCTACTGCAGCATGGCGGAGCTCAAGTTCTACGGTACGGCCGTCCCCGATCCGGTGGCGAAGGATGATCTCGCTACCGCGATCGAAAAGGTTGATGCCGAGGTTGCTGCCGGCGACCTCAAGGCCGGTGACTACACCGAGGCCTCCTGGACGGCGCTCGAGAACGCCCTGGCGAGCGCCCGCGCCATCTTGAGCGATGAGGACGCCACGCAGGACGAGGTCGACCAGGCGCTCAGGGCGCTCGAGAGCGCCCGCGGCGCGCTCGAGAAGACCCCGGTGGTCCCGGTCGAGAATCCGACTAAGAAGCAGCTCAAGGCCCTGGTCAAGCAGGCGAAGGAGACTGACACCAGGGGCAAGACGGACGAGTCTGTCAAGGCCCTGACGGATGCCATTACCTACGCCGAGGACATCTTGGGTGATGAGAATGCTTCCGACACCCAGCTCCAGGCGGCCTATGACCAGCTCAAGCTGGCCATTGAGAGCCTCAGGGATGCCGACTCCGGCAACCAGGGCGGCTCGGGCAACCAGGGTTCCGGCAATGGCTCGAACGGCGGCAACCAGGCGGGCAAGCCCGCAGGCGACAAGGCCCAGGGCAGCAAGAAGAACGGTTCGGCGATCCCCAATACCGGCGACCAGACGGCGGCGACCGTCGTGACCGTCGGTGGTCTCGGCGCCATCATCGCCGCGATCGGCGCTTTCTTCCATCGTCGCAGCAAGGCTAAGTAGCCCCAGCAACAGCTAAGCAAGCGTGCCCGCCGTCCCACCCAAGGACGGTGGGCATGCTTTTTGAATGTAGGCGGAAAGCTCCGACCCTTCGGCCTTAATCTCGCAAAGCATTCCGTCTCTCACCGAACACATCGGCATCGGTGGCTATACTTGAATTATTTGCAGTTAAGGGTCGCGGATTCGCTGCGTCACCGCTCTCAACAGGAGGTCTATGTTTATGGCAGATCAGAAGCCGGTTGTCGGGATCATCATGGGTTCCAAGTCCGATCTGGGCGTTATGGAAGGCTGCACCGCCGAGCTCGAGGCACTGGGTGTGCCCTATGAGCTCGTCATTGCGAGCGCGCACCGCACGCCGGCGAAGGTCCACGACTGGGCTTCGACTGCCGCCGATCGCGGTATCAAAGTGATTATCGCCGCCGCCGGCAAGGCCGCTCACTTGGGTGGTGTCGTGGCTGCCTTTACGCCGCTGCCGGTTATCGGCGTGCCTATGAAGACGAGTGACCTGGGCGGTATGGATTCGCTGCTGTCGATGGTGCAGATGCCTTCGGGCGTGCCCGTGGCCTGCGTTGCCATCAACGGTGCCAAGAACGCCGCCATCTATGCCACACAGATTCTGGGTGCTTGCGACCCCGAGTACCGCAAGGTTATCGAGAAGATGAAGCAGGAGATGGCTGACGCCTAAGCGTTCCGCCGTTTCACCGCAGTATAAGGAGAGCCATGTCCGATTATCAGGGAAAACGATTCAAGGCTTCTCAGATTCCCGATCCGTCGAAGCCGGGTGCTGCCCGTGCGGCACAGCAGGGTCGGACATCCTCTCCTCAGCAGCCGCGCGCGCCGCGCCCCGTGACACCGGCGACGCATCGTCGACAGGACGCGCCGGCCGCATATCGTCCTTCGTCTTATAGCTCCGCTAAGAAGCCGCCCCGGTCTTCATCGCATGCCGCGCCGTCGGATCGCACCGAGCCGCCGCGCAAAAAGCGCCACTCCATTATTCCCATTCTGCTCATCATCATCGGTATCGGTCTGATTGTCGCCGCCGCCGCTATTTTTATTAATGCCCAGATTGGCTATAAGCAGGCGAGCGATTCGTATCAGAAAATCGAGAAGCAATATGTAAGCGATAAGGACGCCAGCGGCGTGCCGATTATCGACTTTGATGCGCTTGCTCAGACGAACCCCGAGATTGTGGGTTGGATTTACGTGCCGGGAACCAACATCAACTATCCCGTGGTGCAGACCAACAACAACTCCAAATACCTCAACACGCTGTTCGATGGCACGTCTAACGCCTCGGGTGCCATCTTCTTGGATAGCGATGACACCGCGCCGGGCATGGTGGATCAGCAGACCACGATTTACGGCCACCACATGAACGACGGTTCGATGTTCAACGTGATTTCGGACACGACCGATCAGACGACATTCGACAGCATGGAATACGCGTACTACATTACACGCGATGCGACGTATAAGCTGCGTCCGCTGGCGACCAAGGTCGTTGAGGATACGTACGCCAAGGCGCGCACGCCCAACTTTGAAGGCGACGACGGACTGACGAACTATCTGTCCGAGATGCTCGACGGCGCCTCGGCCGTGGCGAGCGACGCCACCGACCGCGCTGCTTCGGCAACCAAGATCGTTACGCTTGTGACCTGTCGTTCGCTGTCGCTGAGCAACACACGCGCCGTCATGGTGCTCACGCCGGTCGAGGAATAAGTTGTTCGAGAGTAGCTAAAAAGGCCCCGTCCCAAATTGGCTACTCGACGACGGTAAGGGAGAAATGATGCTCGAGAGTGGCAAATTGATGCCTTCGATTGATGCTTGGCTGCGCGAGGCCAAGGCCGATGCTTCGGCGGCAGGCTGTGGGATGTATCTGACGCATAACGGTGTGGTGCGCGCGACGCCCAAGGCTGAGGTGCGCGGAGTCGAGACCGATGGCGTGGCGCCAGGCCACAGGGTGGGCGGCATGGTCTTTGACTACGACGCCGAAAAGGTACGGTCTGCTATCGAGACTACGCGCGCGATGCCGGGTATCGGCTATGTGCGCGTGTGGCTGGCAAGCGGCGAGCTTACCGTAGGTGACGACATCATGCTCGTGCTTATCGGCGGGGACATTCGCCCACACGTGGTCGATGCACTGCAGGCGCTCGTTGGCACCATCAAGAACGAATGCGTGAGTGAGGTCGAGCGCGAGGCATAGAGGATTGCGTCGATAGAAGGATCGTTTATAAAAATGCCCACCGGTACGTGTGATACCGGCGGGCATTTTGCGTTTTGGGCGCGGCGGGCGCTAAACGCGCGTGGCGTCCTTGGGGCTCATGGTCATGCTCTGGAAGCGGTTCTCCATGTAGTCGTTATCGAAATACTTGCCGTAGAACTGTGCGACGGGAATGTCCGGCTCCGTGCCGTTAACGCGCTGGTACCAGTAGTCGAGCGACTGCAGCGTCATGACGCCGTCGACCAGCATAATGACGGTAAAGATGACGGTGGCCGAGTAGCGGCTCTTCCAGGGGATCTTGTTGATGAGCTTAAGCAGCCTCGGTAGCAGCAGCTTGATCCAGATGAGGCCACCTAGGCCCCACAGGCAGGCAAAGCCCGTGCAGGTGCGTCCGCCCGTGAGGACCACGAGCGGATCGGGCAAACCAAACAACGTTATGTGCGAGTAGCTCCACGAGACCACGCCAAACGCGGTCTGCATAAACCAGCCCACGAACACCTCAAAGCTCGCGCCGAGCACAGCGCTCACCAGGAAAATGATGATGGGGTTCTTTTTGTAGAAGCGGTTAAGCACCATGGTCATGAGCACGGCGCCAAATCCGTAGATGGGGCTGAAAGGGCCAAACAGCATGCCGGCGCGGTCCTGGTAGACGCCCGGGTCGTTGACCGTCATGTGCCAGATGTCCTCCAAGATAAGTCCCAGTACGCAGCAGACGAAGAATACCCAGAACAGGTTGAAGTAGTTGAGCTTGATGTAGCCCTCGCCGGTCTCATCGCGGCCGAGCATGCCCTCGGCGGCGGCATCGCGGTCGAGCATCTCCTGCAGGCGGCGCTGCAGCTCGCGCTCCTGACGCAGCGTGGGGTCGACGGTGGCCGAAAGCACGATGAGGATGCCGAGCTGAATAGCGGGGCGCAGCAAGAAGGGCCCGATACCCTGGAGCATCACGTCGACCAAAAGCTCGACGACGGTGAATGCAATAAGGATGTAGGACAGGCGGGCGGTGTTGCGGCGCTGGTTTTTGATAAGGTCCAGGCCAAAGATGATTAGGATGACGGCACTTGCCGCAGAGAGCATGATGCCGGCGACGATAAGGCCGACTGCGACGAGCGTGTTGTCGCCGAGCTTTTCGGTGGCGTTGCCGTTAACAAGTGCCGTGATGACCTGCCACATAAAGGCAGCGACCGACGGGAGCGTGCCCACGCCGGAAAGGATGCACAGGACGGCGTACACCTTAATGATGAGGGGAATCTTCTTGACCTCTGTGGCGCTGGGGACGCTAGGGTCGAGTTCGTTTCGATCCATACAGAACCTTTCTCGCTTTGTTGTAGGTTATAAGGATACGCCGCCGACCTGCCAAAAGACAGGACGAACGTCCCAATTGCAACTTTGTAATCCCCAACGGCAGACGCGGCGGCCATCTGGGGGCGCGGGCGCTTACACTGGACAGACCGATAAAATGTTTGGCAACAAAACTGATTATTAGCTCGGTGGGCTTTTAAAAAGCGCTGCTCATGCGCTGGGGAGCACGTCGCGCCGTGCGTATAATAAGGCGGGTAACGCCAAAAATACGAGGCTCTGAGGGGATACCATGTCTCAAGAAACCATCCGCGCGGCCGAGCGTGCCGCGGGACAGGTGAACACCATGTCGACGTATGATCCGGACTCCGACCAGCTGCATGAGGAATGTGGCATTTTCGGCGTATGGGCGCCCGATCGCGACGTGGCTCGACTGACGTACTTTGGCCTGCGTGCGCTGCAGCACCGTGGCCAGGAATCGGCTGGAATCGCCGTGGGTGACGGCGGCACGGTTATGGTCCGCAAAGATCTGGGCCTGCTCGACCGCGTGTTCTCCAACGCCGACCTGTCGACGCTCTCCGGCCAGCTGGCCGTGGGCCACGTGCGCTATGGCACCGCCGGTGCCAAGAGCTGGGAAGCCTCTCAGCCGCACCTCTCTACCATCAACAGCGTCATTATCGCGCTCGCGCACAACGGCACCCTCGTCAACACCGACGAGCTGCGCCGTCAGCTGATCGAGCTGGGCGTGCCGTTCCTCTCCAATTCGGATTCCGAGGTCGCGACCAAGCTTATCGGCTACTTTACCCAGCGTACGGGCCACCTGCGCGAGGGTATTCGCAAGACCATGGAGCTCGTGCGCGGCGGCTACGCCATGACGCTCATCAACGAGCAGGCGCTCTACGCATTCCGCGATCCACACGGCATTCGCCCGCTCGTGCTGGGCAAGCTGGTGGACGAGGGTCTGGACCAGGCCGATGCCGCAGCCGTTTCGCAGCTGCCGTCGCAGGACGGCGCCGCGACGGTCGACTCCGCCGTCCGTGTCACGCGCGCCGGCGGCTGGGTCGTTGCTTCCGAGACCTGCGCACTCGACATCGTGGGTGCCGAGTACGTCCGTGACGTCCGTCCCGGCGAGATCTTGCGCATCAGCGCCGAGGGCCTGGTATCCGAGCAGGGCGTGCCTGCAGCCGAAGAGCCCGCCAACTGCATCTTTGAGCAGGTCTACTTTGCCCGCCCCGACTCCATCATGAACGGCAAGAGCGTCTATGCCTGCCGTTACGACATGGGTCGTCAGCTGGCACATGAGGAGCCTGTCGAGGCCGACCTGGTCATCGGCGTGCCCGACTCCGGCCTGCCGCCTGCGGAGGGGTATTCGCACGAGAGCGGTATTCCCTTTGGCGAGGGCCTTATCAAGAACCGCTACGTGGGCCGTACGTTTATCGAGCCTACGCAGGAGTTGCGCGCCATGGGCGTGCGTATGAAACTCAACCCGCTGCGCGACAACATCGAGGGCAAGCGCCTGGTCGTCATCGACGACTCCATCGTGCGCGGCACCACCATGGTGCAGCTCGTCAAGATGCTGCGCAACGCCGGCGCCAAGGAGATTCATATCCGCATCAACTCGCCCGAGGTCATCTGGCCGTGCTTCTACGGTATCGATACCGACGTGCAGTCGCAGCTTATCAGCGCCAACAAGACGGTCGACGAGATTTGCGAGTATATCGGCGCCGATTCGCTGGCCTTCCTTTCGGTCGAGGGCCTGCTTAAGGTCATGCCCAAGGGCGGTTACTGCGATGCGTGCTTTACCGGCCGCTACCCCGTGGCGATTCCCGAGAGCTTTGGCCGCGACAAGTTTATGGAGGGCTTTAAGCCCCGCAACCTGGACAAGCCGCTGCACTTTGACGACGACGCCGTGATCGAGAAATACGACGACCGCAGCTGGGAAGAGGAGCACGGCGAGGCATAAAACCTGCCATATGGGGACAGGTTTATTTTGGTAGGTTTTACCTGCTGTTTTGTTGATATGACGGCGCGTGCTGTTATGGCATGCACCGAATCGAGGACAACTATGAGCACCGTTTGGCGCCCGCGCGGCGCCACGGTAGTGGGAGAGGAAGGCTCAGATGAGCGACAGCAAGCATGTGACGTATGAGGATGCCGGCGTCGATACCGCTGAGGGCGGCCGCGCCGTCGACGCGATTAAGCAGATGGTCAAGGACACCAATCGCCCCGAGGTTATCGGCGGCATCGGCGGCTTCGGTGGCCTGTTCTCGGCTGCCGCGCTTAAGGATATGGAAGACCCGATCCTGATTAGCGGTACCGACGGCGTGGGCACCAAGCTCGTGCTCGCCCAGATCATGGACCGTCACGAGACGGTGGGCCAGGACCTGGTCGCTATGTGCGTCAACGACATTCTGGCTTCGGGCGCCGAGCCGCTGTTCTTCCTGGACTACGTCGCCATCGGTCACATCGAGGCCGAGCACATGGCAAAGATCATCAAGGGTGTGGCCGACGGCTGCAAGCTCGCGGGCTGCGCGCTCGTGGGCGGTGAGATGGCCGAGCACCCGGGCGTCATGGCTCCTGCCGACTACGACCTTGCCGGATTTACCGTGGGCGTCGTCGACCGTCCCAAGATGCTCGACCCCGCAAACGTCCGCCCGGGCGATGTGATCCTGGGCCTGCCTTCCACCGGCGTGCACTCCAACGGCTACTCGCTCGTGCGTAAGGTCATTGGCGTCGACGGCATTAAGCCGGGCACGCCCGAGGCCGCCGCTAAGGCCGAGGAGCTGATCCGTCCGCTCGAGGAGCTCGGCGGTGCATCGCTGGCAGACGCTCTGTTGGCCCCCACGCGCATCTACGTCAAGCCGATCCTGGAGCTGCTGCGCGGCGGCGTCAACGTGCATGCTATCGCCCACATCACCGGCGGCGGTATTACCGAGAACCTCAACCGTGCACTCGCCGACGACGTCGACGCCGTGGTCACCCGCAACGGCGCCGAGATGGGTTGGGACGTTCCGCCCGTCATCACCTACGTGTCGCGTCAGGCCGAGCTCGCGCCCAACGAGGCATGCAAGACCTTCAACATGGGCGTCGGCCTGTGCCTGATCGTCGCCCCCGAGGACGAGGCCGCGGTTACCGAAGCCCTGGTCGCGCTGGGCGAGAAGCCGTTCCGCGTGGGCGAGTGCGTCGAGGGTTCCGGTAAGGTCGTGTACTCCGATGAGCGCTAACGAGCAGATGGCTGCTAGTGAGGGCCTGGGCTTTGTGCCCTACACCCGTCCGACCGGCACCGATACGGTCGAGCCGCTCAAGATCGGTGTGCTCATCAGCGGTTCGGGTACCAACCTGCAGGCGCTGATCGATCTGATCGCCGCCGGTAAGCTCAACGCCTCGATTGAGCTTGTGGTGTCGAGCCGTCCTTCGGCTAAGGGTTTGCAGCGCGCTGAGCGCGCGGGCATCCAGACGCTCACGCTGTCCAAGGATGTCTATGCCGACCCTATTGCCGCCGACGAGATCATCGCGCACGAGCTGCTCGAGCGCGGCTGCGAGTACGTGGTGATGGCCGGCTATATGCGCATGGTGCACACACCGCTGCTGGCGGCGTTTCCCAACCGCGTGGTCAACTTGCATCCGGCGCTGCTGCCGAGCTTTACCGGTGCGCATGCGATTGACGATGCCTTTGCGCGCGGCGTCAAGGTAACTGGCGTGACCGTGCATTTTGCCAACGAGGTCTACGACAACGGTCCCATCATCGCCCAGCGTGCGCTGGCTGTCGAGGAGGGCTGGGATGTCGACGCGCTCGAGGAGCACATCCACGCGATTGAGCACGTGCTGTATCCCGAGGTCGTGCAAATGCTCGCCGACGGCCGCGTCCACGTGCTGGAGAGCGGCAAGGTCGCAATTGATGCGCCCCGCGTCTAGCGGCGCACAGTACAATTTAGTTGAGTGGTCAGGGTGGTCATTGGCGCCAAGGCGCGCGTGGCCACCTTTTGTTTTGGGCAGTCATCGGGGACGTTCCTGAATGACTAGGTGAGAGAGGTGAGCGCATGGCGGATAACGAAGCGTTGTTTACGCCTGAGCTGGTGTTTTTTGATTGGGAGTGTGCGACGCCGGGTGAGGTGTTTGCGCAACTCGAGAGTGAGCTTGCTCCGCGCGGCTACATTGCCGACGGTTGGCTCGACGCCGTTCGCACGCGCGAGGATGCCTATCCCACGGGTCTTGCCATGCCGGCGGCAAACATTGCCATTCCGCATACCGATCCGGGGTTTGTGGCCAAGCCCTATATCGCGGTGGTGAAGCCCTCCGCGCCCGTGACATTTAACGCTATGGCTGGCATGGGCGCTCCGGTGCCGGCGCAGATCGTCATCAATCTGGGCATCGCCGAGCCGGGCGGCCAGGTCGAGGCTCTGCAGGCGCTCATGAACATCTTTATGGACGCCGATGCCGCAGCCGACGTGCTCGGCCAGACCACGCCGCAGGGCATGGTCGACGCCATCCGCCGCCACTTCTAAGGTGGGGCTAAGCCGGCACCTAGGGACGTTCCTTATGTGCCGGCACTTGGGGACTGTCCCTAACTGCCGGCAGAAAAGGAACGTCCCTAACTGCCGGCTGCCAGAGCTGTCCCCTTTGCACCAAAATGGTGCAGATTAACCTGTCCCCAATGCACCAAGCGTGCCGCGGGGGCTGCGTTGTGACACAATGGCGTTTGTTCGATTCGTTATGCGAAAGGCCAACTATGGCAAATAAGAAAAAGAACCCCGCACTCGAGCCGACGCCCGAGCAGCAGGCTCGCGCCGCCTCCAACTCTCGCAAGAAGCAGCGCAAGACCCGCGTGTCCAAGACCGTCAAGATCGTTCTGGTGGTCATCGGCGTGCTGGCGATGCTGCTTTCCGTCTCGGCGATGGCGTGCTCCGGCCTTATGTCGCAGGCCGAGGACACCTCGGGCTACAAGCTGACCGGCGGTGTTGCTGCTACTATCAACGGCACCAACCTCACCGAGGACACCGTGACCAAGCAGATCATGAGCATGCGCACGTCCTACGGCTACACCAAGGACAAGGACTGGGCGCAGTATCTGGTCGACAACGACCTCACGCCCAAGAAGTATCGCAAGCAACTCATCGACTCCTACACGCAGCAGATTCTGCTTCAACAGGCACAGAAGGAGAACGGCGTGACGGTGTCGGACGAGGAGGTCGAGAAGGCTTGGAAGGACGCGTGCAAGAGCGCGGGCGGTGCCAAGGCCTTTAAGAAGACCCTCAAGACCTACGGCTATACCGAGGATACCTACAAGGATTCGCTCAAGGAGAGTCTGGCGCAGCAGAAACTCAAGGATGCCGTCGCGCCCACGAGCAAACCCAAGGACAGCGAGATTGTCGATTACATCAACGAAAACCTGTCCAGCTACAACGACGCCCGTCGCTCGTCGAACATCCTGATCAAGGTTGATTCCGACGCTTCCGACGAGGACAAGGCTGCCGCCAAGGCCAAGGCGCAGGAGTGCCTGGACAAGATCAACTCCGGTGAGCTGAGCTTTGAGGACGCCGTTGAGCAGTACTCCGAGGACACCGGTTCCAAGGAGAAGAAGGGCGATGTGGGCTGGGATAAGCTCACCACCTTTGTCGACAGCTACCAGACGGCGCTCGAGGGGCTCAACAAGGGCGACGTGAGCGAAGTCATCGAGTCGACCTATGGCTACCACATCATCAAGTGCACCGACTACTTCCATGTCGATAATCAGGTTGATGACATCAACCAGGTGCCCAAGGCCATCAAGAAGTACGTCTCCAACGTGGTGAAGACGCAGGCGGCCAGTACCGCGTACAGTGAGTGGCTGGGGCAGTACAAGAAGGACGCCGACATTACCGTCAACCCCATGCCCAAGGACGTACCCTATAACGTGAGTCTGAAGGGCATCACCAAGAGTTCGACCGACGATTCGTCGACGACTGAGTAATCATGGGGCGGTGCTCGCGCGAGTGCCGCCCACGCTATTAGAGAGGATTTGCAGATGACCAACGAAGAGCTGCAGAAGGAAATGATCGCGGCCATGAAGGCCAAGGACAAGGTTCGCCTGTCCATCATTCGCCAGGTTAAGGCCGAGGTGAAGAATATCGAGGTCAATGAGCGCCGCGATGTGACCGAGGAAGACGTCAACAGCATGATCAAGCGTCTGATCAAGCAGACGAGCGAGACACTGGAGATGTCCATCAAGGCCGGCACCGACCAGGAGCGTACCGACAACCTGACCGAGCAGGTCAAGATTCTGGAGAGCCTGCTGCCCGCGCAGGTTTCGGGCGAGGAGCTCGAGGCTCTGATCGAGCAGGTCATCGCCGAGCTGGGCGCCACGTCCAAGAAGCAGATGGGCCAGGTTATGGGTGCACTCGGCAAGGCCACTGGCGGCAACTTCGATAAGCCGGCCGCGGCAAAGATCGTCGGAGCCAAACTCGCGTAATTTGTTACGCGGTTTTACCAAACCGCGTAACGGCTCGACGCTGCAAACCCGTACACGCGGCAATCTGACGTTCAATTTCAAGGGCGCGACCATAAGGTCAGCGCCCTTTCATTTCACGTCACCTTGCTCGCGTGTACGGGTTTTCGCTGACTTATGCTCAACAAGGGCGGTTGGGCGCTCACTGGGGACAGACTTAAATGAGTGCCCAATGAGTGGGTGGAAGATTGCGGGTTCTTTACGGGAATGTAGTGTGGGCTGCGGAAACGTGGTTCTTTCCGTACAATAGTTCAACTCGTGTAAACGCAGGGAAGGGACATCCATGGCAGACATGATCGAGATCAAGCATCTCAACAAGTACTTTGGCGACCTGCATGTGCTCAAAGATATCAACCTCACCGTCAAGCGCGGCGAGAAGCTCGTAATGATCGGGCCTTCCGGCTCGGGCAAGTCGACGCTCATCCGTTGCGTCGATTATCTGGAGGAGCCCACGTCGGGCGAGGTCATCATCGACGGCACGCCGCTTACCAAGAAGAATCACCTGGAGATGGCTCGCAAGTACAGCTCCATGGTGTTTCAGCAGTTCAACCTGTATCCCAACATGACGGTGCTCGGCAACCTGACGCTCGCGCCCATCAAGCTACAAAAGAAGAGCAAGGAGGAGGCGACCGAGATCGCCATCGCCGCGCTCAAGCGCGTCGGCATGGCTCATAAGGCCGGCGAGTATCCGCAGAATCTCTCGGGCGGTCAGCAGCAGCGCATCGCCATCGCCCGTGCCCTGTGCACCAAGCAGCCTATTATCCTGTTTGACGAACCGACCTCGGCGCTCGACCCCGAGATGGTCCAGGAAGTCCTGGACGTTATGATTGAGCTCGCGCAGGAGGATATCACCATGATCTGCGTGACGCATGAGATGGGCTTTGCGCGCCAGGTGGCCGACCGCGTCATCTTTATGGAGGACGGCCGCATCTTGGAGGAGGGCACGCCCGAGCACTTCTTCGATAACCCCGAGAACCCGCGTTGCCGCGAGTTCCTGTCCAAGATTCTGCACTAGGCGCGGTGATGGACATGACGGATATGACGAGGGCGGCCGTGTCGCGCCGTCACTTTTTGCAGCTGGCGGGCGTCGGCATGCTCGCGCTGACGGGGACCGCGCTTACCGGTTGCGGTAACTCCACCAGCGGCGAGGGCTCCGACAAGGGGTCCAAGCTTGCGGCCATCAAGTCGCGTGGCCATCTGAATGCCGGCGTTAAGAAGGACGTTCCCGGCTATGGCTATTACGACACCGCCAAGGGCCGCTTTGAGGGCATGGAAGTCGATTTGTGCTACCAGATCGCCGCTGCCGTCTTTGGCGTGAGCTACAAGGAGGCCCGCGCCCAGGAGCTTGTCGAGTTTACCGACGTAACGCCCAAGACGCGCGGCCCGCTGATCGATAACGGCCAACTCGACGTGGTCGCGGCGACCTACACCATCACCGACGAGCGCAAGAAGAGCTGGGATTTCTCGACGCCGTACCGCACCGACTACGTGGGACTCATGGTCAAGAAACGTTCGGGCTTTACCTCGATTGAGGACCTGGACGGCAAGGTCATCGGCGTGAGCCAGGGTGCCACCACGCAGGGCCTGATCGAGCAGATGATCAAGGACAACGGCTTTAGCTGCAAGCCCGAGTTTAGGGCTTTTAGCGGCTACCCCATCATCAAGAGTTCGCTCGACGCCGGCAATATCGACGTCTTTGCCATGGACCGTTCCACGCTGGCCGGTTACATGAACGAGACCGTTGAGCTGCTACAGCCCGAGGTCAAGTTTGGCGAGCAGGGCTACGGCGTGGCGACCAAGAAGGGCTGCGACCTTTCGGCTGTGGTCGATCAGGTGATTTGCGATCGCCTGGCCGATGGCTGGCTCGACCAAGAGGTCAAGACCTGGGGTCTTGTATAGGCGCATCGTCCAAGGAAGGAATCAAATGCTCGAAGGATTATTTGACGCCGACCGTTGGTCGACGACATTTCAAAACATGGGGCCCTTCTGGGAGGGCTTTGGCGTGACGCTACAGGTGGTCGTTGCCGGTCTGCTGCTGTCGCTGGTGCTGGGCACATTGCTGGGCGTGTTCTCTACCACTCGCTCGCGCGTGCTGCGCGCCATAAGCCGCGTGTACGTGGAGTTTTACCAGAACACCCCGTTGCCCGTGCAGGTGCTCTTTATGTACATGGCTGGCCCGCAGTTTTTGCAGGCTATAACCGGCGCCGACCAGCCGGTGCGCATCGCGCCGTTCGTGCTGGGCTTCTTGGGTGTGGGCCTGTATCACGCGGCCTACATCTCGGAGGTCATCCGCACCGGCATCGAGGCCGTTCCGCGCGGTCAGATGGAGGCGGCTCAGAGCCAGGGCTTCACCCGCGTGCAGTCCTACTGGTACATCGTGCTGCCCCAGACATTCAAGATCATTCTACCGCCGCTGTGCAACCAGGCGCTCAACCTGGTCAAGAACACGTCGGTGCTGGCGCTCGTGGCCGGTGGCGACCTTATGTATCGTTCCGACAACTTTGTGAGTCTGTACGGGTACCTGCAGGGATACATCGTCTGCTGCCTTATGTACTTCATCATCTGCTTTCCGCTCGCCATGCTGGTGCAGTGGCTCGAGCGCCGCTCCAAGGAGCGTCCGCGCGGCGTGAGCCTGGCCGAGCTGGGACTCGACAACGTAGAGGAGGCCTAGCGCATGGAAATCTTCAACGCGACCAACCTGCTCTACATTTGGGGCGGCTTTGTTAAGACCATCGAGATCTCGGCACTGTCGATCTTTTTCTCGCTCATCTTTGGCACGGTGCTGGCGCTCGTCAAGAGCTATGCGCCCCGCCCGTTCCGTATTTTGGTGAGCGCCTATATCGAGCTGTTCCGCTGCACGCCGAACCTGCTGTGGATCCTGTTTATCTACTTTACGGTGCAGGGTTTGGATATTGTGATCTCGACCATCGCCTTTACGCTGTTTACCAGCGCCGTTATGGCCGAGATTGTGCGCGGCGGCCTCAACTCGATTCCGCGCGGGCAGTTTGAGGCGGCACAGAGCCAGGGCTTTGGCTTCTTTGCCACCATGCGCTACATCATTCTGCCGCAGACGTTTAAGACAATCATCCCGGCGCTGTTTAGCCAGTGCACGACCGTCATTAAGGACAGCTCGTATCTTTCGGGCATTAACGTGGCCGAACTCATGTACACGGCAAACGTCGTGATGGCCCACGCGATCGATCTGTCGCAGGTGCTTATGCTCTACGGCCTGGTGTTTGCGATGTACTTTGTGCTCAACTTTGGTATCTCGCTGCTGGTGAGAGCGTATCAGAGGCGAATGATGGCAGCGTAGAATGTGGCAAAGGGACAGCCCCTTTGTCACATAGAGAAAGGAATCGCGATGAGCGATCTGGAGAATAAGAAGAATCCTGTGGTCATTACCATCGCGCGCGATTTTGGCGCCGAGGGTCACGAGATTGGCCGCATACTTGCCGACGAGCTGGGGATTCCGCTGTACGACAACGAGCTGCTGGTGCGCGCGTCGCTGCGTGCGGGTGAGTCGCTCGATAAGATGGCCGCCTACGACGAGCGTCTGGCTGTGGAGAACATGGCGTTTCTGCCCGACCGCTACGATGCGCGTTCGTACTCGGACAAGTTGTTCCAAAAGATGAGCCAAGTGATCTTGGATCTGGGCGAGACCGAGAGCTGCATTATCGAAGGCCGTCTGTCCGATTATCTGCTGCGCAACAACCCCAACCACATCGCCGTGCTGGTGACTGCGCCCTTTGAGGACCGCGTCGAGATCGTGCGCAAGAAGCGCGGCCTCAACAAAAAGAAGGGCGCCAAGCTGGTCAAGCAGCAGCAGAAGGCGCGCGAGGCGTTCTATAAGCGCTACAGTGCCGGAAAGTGGAAGATGACGAGCGGCAAGGACATCGTCGTCAACCGCGCCAAGCTGGGGCGCGAAGGCTGCAAAGACGTTATCGCCGCTGCCTACCGCTACAAAGTCGCCCAGCTCGAAGGCTAGCCGACCAAAACCACCACAAAGGGGACAGGCACCTTTGTGGTGGTTTTTGTTTTAGGCTGAGGGGAAGGCCTTGGCGGCAGTGCCTATCCTCGGCTTTTGCATAGTCTCGATCTGTAACACCAAGCCAGCGAAAATGGCTCTAACTGTTACAGATTGAGATGAACCGTTCGGCCGTCAGCCCAACGTCTTGATCTGTAACACCAGGCGGCATATTTGGTCTCTAACTGTTACAGATTGAGATGCAGCGTGGCCGGCCGGCACAATATCTCAATCTGTAACAACTGCAGGGCTCAACGGACTCCAGCTGTTACAGATTGAGACAAAACGACCGGGCAAGTCCCAAACCACCACAAAGGTGCCTGCCCCATCGTGGTGGTTTGGGCGGCCGGCATAAAAAAGTCCCCGCCGGGCGTGTGCTCGACGGGGACTTTGCCGTTTGATGGCTAGCACTGCAGGTGATTACTCGCCCAGCAGGCTCTTGGTGATGGAAGCGGCGGCCTTCTTGCCGGCGCCCATCGCCAGAATGACCGTAGCGGCACCGGTGACGATGTCGCCGCCGGCCCAGATGCGGGGATCGGTGGTCTGGCCGGTCTCCTCGTCGGCAACGATGTAGCCCCACTTGTTGAGCTCCATCTTGCCGCCGATCTTCTTTGCGAAGGGGTTGGCGTTGGTGCCGATAGCCGAGATCGCGACGTCGCAGGGAATCTCCTCGATGGCGCCCTCGATGGGCACCGGGCGACGGCGGCCGGACTCGTCGGGCTCGCCGAGCTCCATCTTCTGGACCTTGACGGCGCACACGGAGCCGTCCTCGCCAGCGACAAACTCGAGCGGGGAGACGAGCGGCAGAACCTCGACGCCCTCGGCCTTAGCATGGTGCAGCTCGGCGCGACGGCAGGGCATCTCGTCCTCGGTACGACGGTAGGCGATGATGGCGTGCTCGGCGCCCAGGCGCTTGGCGGTACGGACGGCGTCCATAGCCACGTTGCCGCCACCAAAGACGACGACGTTCTTGCCGTGCTTGGTGGGGGTGTCGTACTCGGGGAACTTGTTGGCCTTCATCAGGTTCACGCGGGTGAGGTACTCGTTGGCGAAGAAGACGTTGGGCAGGTTCTCGCCGGGGACGTTGAGGAACTTGGGCAGGCCAGCGCCGGTCGCCACGTAGATGGCGTCGAAGCCCTGCTCGAACAGCTCCTCGGCCGTGGCCATGTTGCCCACGACGGAGTTGTACTCAAACTTGACGCCCATGCCCTCCAGGCCGTCAATCTCGCGCTTGACGACCGCCTTGGGCAGACGGAACTCGGGGATGCCGTAGACCAGCACGCCGCCGCCGGTAAAGAAGGCCTCAAAGACGGTGACGTCAAAGCCGTTACGGGCGAGCTCGCCGGCGCAGGTGATGCCGGACGGGCCAGAGCCCACGACGGCGACCTTCTTGCCGTTCTTGGGGGCCATCTTGGGCGTGGAGGCGAGCTCGGGGCGGTCACCCAGGAAGCGCTCGAGCTGGCCGATGGCCACGGGCTCGGACTTCTTACCACGGATGCACTTGCCCTCGCACTGGTTCTCCTGCGGGCAGACGCGACCGCAGATGGCGGGAAGCATGGAGTCCTCGCGGATGGTATCGAGAGCGCCGCCGAAGTCCTTCGCGCGGATCTGCTCGATAAAGCGGGGAATGTTGATGTTGACGGGGCAGCCCTCAACACAGAACGGCTTCTTGCAGTTGAGACAGCGCTCGGCCTCGGCCAGCGCCATCTCCTCGGTGAAGCCCTTGTCGACGGGGCGGAAGTCGCAGGCGCGCTCGGCAGCCGGCTCCTCGTTATCGGGGGTGCGGGGCGACTTCATATCGGCAACGAAACGACCGTTAACTAGTGGCATGCGCAGCTCTTTTCCTCATAGGCCTTGAGGGACGCGCCCTCTTCGGAACGGTAAGCGGCCTGGCGGGCACGAAGGTCATCCCAGTCGACCAGGGTGGCATCGAAGTCGGGGCCGTCGACGCAAGCGAACTTGGTCACGCCGCCCACCTCGACGCGGCAGCAGCCGCACATACCGGTGCCGTCAACCATGATGGGGTTGAGCGACGCGGTGATGGGGGTGTCGTACTTCTGGGCGGTGAGGGTCGAGAACTTCATCATCGGAACGGGGCCGACGCAGAAGACCTGGCTCACGGCCTTGTCCTGCAGCAGGCGCTCCAGCGGAGCGGTGACAACGCCCTGCTCGCCATAGGAGCCGTCGTCAGTGGTGATGTGGATGTGGTCCTCGTCGAGGAGCTCGCGGAACTGGTCCTCCATGAGCAGGAGGTCCTTGGTGCGGGCGCCCATGATGGCGTGCACCTCGTGGCCGGTCTCGACCAGGTGCTTGGCGACCGGGAAGGCAATTGCCAGGCCGACGCCGCCGCCAATGACGGCGCAGGGGCCCTCGGCCATCTCGGTGGGAACGCCCAGCGGGCCCACGACGTCGCGCAGCGACTCGCCGGCCTCGTAGGTGGAAAGCATCTCGGTGGTCTTGCCGATCACCATGAAGATGAACTCGACCCAGCCCTCGTCACCGTTCCAGCCGGCCAGGGTAAACGGGACACGTTCGCCCGTCTCGTTGGCGCGAACCATGAGGAACTGTCCAGCGTGCGCATGCTTGGCGATTGCAGGCGCCTCGATGCGGAACTTGAACACCTTCTCCGAGAACTGCGTCTTCTCCAGGATCTTATACATAGAACCCCTCTCTTGTTAGGGCCGCCGAACCGTGCCTCCACGGAAATGGACGGTAGCCCGAATAAAACCGTACGCGCACAGGCGTTGTGCAGACATACGGTGCAAATTATACCCTCATGGACATGTCGCTTACGTGTGTCTTCGGCGGTCGGGAAAAGGGTTTATCCACTTCGGCCTACCAAAGGGGGAGAGGTTTATTTTGGCAGGTTTTATCAGGCAAAACGGCAAAGGGGGCCGGCCTCGCGCATCGGTGAGGCCGGCCCCCTTTGGGGCGTTATGCATGTATGGTGGCAGCGTGTTTATTGCGATGTGCCGACTGCGGCGTTTACGCAGATAAAACCTGCCGAAATAAACCTGTCCCTAAATGGTAGGTTTTAGTGCTTGCCGTTGGCGGAGGCGGAGCCGTTGACGTGGTCGCGGGCATAGATCACGCCGTGCACGATTGCCAGGCCGGCGGCGTCTGCGGCGCGGGCGCAGGTGTCCTGGAAGTCCTCGGCCTCGCGGGCGCGCAGCTGCTTGAGCACGTAGTCGGCGACAGCCATCTTGCCGGGAGGGTTGCCGATACCGGTGCGGATGCGGCTGAAGTCGCGGCTGCCCATCTTGTCGATGATGGAGCGCAGGCCGTTGTGGCCGGCGTGGCCGCCGCCCACCTTAACACGCACATCGCCGGCGGGAATATCGAGCTCGTCGTGGATTACGAGCAGCTCCTCGGCCTTGATTTTGTACTCGCGGCAGAGCTTGGAGATGGGGCCGCCCGAGGTGTTCATGTATGACTGCGGCTTGACCAGCGCAATCTGGCGCTTGCCGCCCTCTTCCTCGGCATCGTTGATATTGATGAGCGCGACCTCGGCGCCGGCCTGGTTTTTCCAGTACGTGACGCCGGCCTGACGGGCCAGCTCATCGATCGCCTTAAAGCCGGCGTTGTGGCGGGTCTCGGCATATTCCTCACCCGGGTTGCCGAGTCCGGCAACCATGCGAATCTTAAGCGGCTGTGCAGCTGCCATGTTCATCCTTTCGTTGATTTGTCGCCTGCTATGGTGAGCGACCCTGTTGCCGCTGTCAAATGGAGGGTAATTGAGGGCGTTTGGGGGCGTTTGGACGGACGTCGAAATCCGAGGTGGACAGTTAGTTCAGATACGTATAAGTTCTGAGGACTCGAATTACTCAATTCAATGCCGATACGTTGTTTTGGAGCTTTAGTTAGTCCATATGGCGCTGTTTTGAAGTCTACCCTGCCTTCAAATAGGGCGAATGGTATAGAGATAGCTGCAAAACAGTCTAATTCAATGCGTCCATTTATACGTATTTGAACTAACTGCCCAGCCCTGCTCGACGGCGCACGGGTGATTCGCCGTTTAGACCGGCGCGAGGCCGGTTCCGGCCCGCAGAGCGTTGAGCCAAGCGGCCTGACGCTTGCGATAGCCCTTGATACGGTACCGGAATCGGACTCCTGCGAGTCGATGCATCGTTTGGGCGAAGGCTTCGAGTGCAACAAGGTCTTTCATTTGGTCGCGATTGATAACCAGGACGTGGATGCCCATGGCCTTGAGGCCATTATTTCGATTGCCATCGTGGATGCGAGCGTTTTGAAGCTCATGCCCAATTCCGTTGTATTCGTTGTCGACTCCGGCTGCCGGGCAATATAGGTCGCAGATGGCATAGGGGATGCCCGAGGACATGTTGGCCGCAAGAGTATCGAAGTCGATTCGATGGTTGAGTAGCAGGCCTCCCATGGGCAGGCTGCAACATCCGAATCCGCCAAAGCGCATGGGCGCTCCGAGAACGGCAAACATTAGGGATTCGGCTGGGGATGCGGATCCAGCCCGGGCGAGTTTGACTGCCGTGCGAAACGAGGCGTATGAGCTACTTTTGGCGAACCGTGCGACCGCCTCGAGCTCTTCGATGGTCGTGGCGGGCTCGCATTTGTAGTGCGCCTGTTCATAGCGGGTTTCGTTCTGTTGTTCGGCCGCTGACTGGTTGCCCAGGCAATCAAGATCGCCCGTCGCTTCGTAGCCATCGCCCTTGGGCCAGATGTCGTCATGGGCAATGGGGTATGTTGCCCCGGGAGGAAGGGAGTAAGTTCCGACCAGTTCCATGAGAAGCATCAAGGTTTTGGCGACTGATTCATTTTTAGAACAAAGCATGGCTGTCATGGCAGGAGACGTTGCGTAGATGTCGGCCTCGACGTGCATAATTGCACCTTCAGGAAGCGGAGCGGAGAGAATATGCTGAAGAAGTCGCTTGTCGGGGCGTCGGTTGCCTTCGTTTGAAACGAGAAGATCGAGCAGCTCGGAATCATCTTCATTCCAGGCGTCGAGTATCGAAAGTGCGCCAAAGTCTATCGCGTCATTATTGGGAATGCAGCTAGCCAAGGCCTGTGCTTGCTGTTCACTATCAATGGAGCTCCAGGGTAGGGCAGAGTACGCCCGTCGTGCGCGACGAATTGCGCGGAGGGCGGAGAAATGTGAAATCACGGTCGTCATAGCTATAACGTACTAAGTTGGCGGCAGAATGCGACCGCCATACCGTTCTTTTCGCTCAGCGGGGTGCTGGGCGCCATGAACGGCCGGGTGTTAGGAAATCGGTGGAATCGGTTGAGGGGATTGCAGGAAATTGAGCTCTGCCGAGAAGGTTTACGATGGCTACTGGACAGTTAGTTCAGATACGTATAAGGCGGCGGGCGTTCGAGGTGTTTCTAAGGGCCTTCGAGGGCGATTTGAAGATAATATATGCGGCGGTTGTACTCGAAAACGATGAGCTTCGGGCGGCATGGCATCCGCCGGGGAGCTCAGAAGGCTCCGAACGGACCTTTGGAGCTTTAGAAAATACGTATCTGAACTAACTGTCCAGGGCGGATTGGCGAGGAATAGAAAAAGGGTCGGAAGCGAGCTTCCGACCCTTTAAAAACATCAAAGATGATGCGATACGCGTTGGACTACAGCGCGAAGTCGCCGCCGACGAGCGTGGAGACGGGCTCCTCGTGGTAAACGGCGGAGATGGCCTGAGCGAACTCCTCGGCGACCGAGATGGTCTTGATCTTGCCGCCGACCTCGACGGGGATGGCGTCGGTGACGACGCACTCGACGATGGGGGCATCGTTCAGGCGCTCGATGGCCGGACCGGAGAAGATGCCGTGGGTGGCGCAGACGTAGATGTCGCCGGCGCCCATAGCCTTGAGCTCCTTGACGTTGGCGCACAGGGTGCCAGCGGTGTCGATCATGTCGTCGTTGATGATGCAGGTCTTGCCCTTGATGTCACCGATGATGCCCATGACCTCGGCGGCGTTGTGGCGCGGACGGCCCTTGTGGGCGATGGCCAGGTCGCAGCCGAGCATGTCGGACAGCTTCTTGGCGGCCTTGGCGCGACCCACGTCGGGGGAGACGACAACCAGGTTGTCGGTGTCGAAGTGCATGTCGTTGTAGTACTGGCCAAACAGCGGCAGTGCGGACAGGTGGTTAACCGGGATATCGAAGAAGCCCTGGATCTGGCCCTGGTGCAGGTCGAGGGTGATGATGCGGTTGACGCCGGCGCGCTCGAGCAGGTTGGCGACGAGGCGGGCGGTGATGGGCTCGCGCGGGCCGGCCTTGCGGTCCTGGCGGGCATAGCCGTAGTGGGTGATAACGGCGGTGATGGAGCGGGCGGATGCGCGCTTGGCAGCGTCGGTGGCGATGAGCAGCTCCATGAGCATGTCGTTGACGTTGCCGCCGGCCACGGACTGAATCAGGAAGACGTCGGCGCCGCGGACGGTCTCGTCGTAGCGGGCGTAAATCTCACCATTGGCGAACTGCTTTAGCGTAAGGCCCGAAAGCTCGACCCCAAGGTACTCAGCAATCTTCTGAGCGAGGGGACGGTTGGAGGAACCGGAATACACGCGGATGGACTTGCGCATATTCTCCGACTTCTCGGGATCATTAATCGGCATTACCCTTCTCCTTTATACATCGAATGCCATATAGATGCCTTGTTGCATTGTAACCGCGCGGCGGGGTTTATCGGGTCCTGATAACGTCTTTACCGCCAACGGACACGAACCGACCACTCATCCGGTTGCGCAGGTCACGATAGAAAAAGGAGCCGCCCCCATGGGAACAGCTCCTTAGATGCTTGGTAAAACGTTATACCTCGTCGCCCTCGTGCAGGCGGCGGCGGTAATCGGCGGCCCAGCCCTCAATATTTACCTGACGGGCACGACCCAGGCCGAGCGCGTCTGCCGGGACCGGCTCGGTGATGACGGAGCCGGCGGCAACGAGTGCGCCGTCGCCGATCTGAGCGGGTGCGACCATCATGGTGTCGGAACCGATGAAGGCATCCTTGCCGATGACGGTCTTGTGCTTGTGGACGCCGTCGTAGTTGCAGGTGATGGAGCCCGCGCCCACGTTGACGCCGGAGCCCATGGTGGTGTCGCCGATGTAGGACAGGTGCGGCACCTTGGAGCCCTCGCCGATCGTGGACTTCTTGATCTCCACGTGCGTGCCGGCCTTGGATCCGTCGAGCATGTGGGTGCCCGGGCGCAGGTAGGCGCGCGGGCCGCAGTCGACGCCGTTCTCGATGACGGCCTCGATGGCGATGGTCTCATCGATGGTGCAGCCGCTGCCGACGGTGGTGTCGGTGAGACGGCTGTTGGGGCCGAGCTGGCACTCCTCGCCCACGGTGACGTGGCCGATCAGGTGCGTCTGCGGCCACACGACGGTGTCGCGGCCGATGGTGGCGTCGGGGCCGATCCAAGCCTGCGTGGGGTCGATGAACGTGACGCCCTCTGCCATCCAGTGCTCGTTGATGCGGTCGCGCGCGATGGCGGTAAGCTGCGCGAGCTGGATACGGCTGTTGACGCCCAGGCCGTCGCGGTAGTCGTCGCAGTGGAAGATAGAGACTGCCTGGCCGTGACCCTTGAGGATTTCGAGCATGTCGGGCAGGTAGTACTCGGACTGCGCGTTGTCGTTGCCGATCTCGTTGATGTGGGCGGCGAGCTGTGCGCCGTCGAAGGCGTAGCAGCCGGCGTTGCACTCGAGCAGCGTGGCGGCCTGCTCGGGCGTGCAGTCCTTCTGCTCGATGATGCGCTCGATCTGACCGTCGGCGCCCAGCTTGATGCGGCCGTAGCCAAAGGGATCGGGCGGGGTCATGGTCATGACGGTGCAGGTGAGCTCGCCGGTAGCGACGGTCTGCGCGAACTTGGCGACGGTGTCGGCAGTGATGAGCGGCAGGTCACCGTTGAGCACGACGACCGGACCCTCGGCGATGCCGCAGGTCTCGAGCGCGACCTTCACGGCGTGACCGGTGCCCAGGCGCTCGGTCTGCTCGACGCACTCGACCTTGGTGGCGCTGCTGGCGTAGGCGCCGTCGATAAGGGCGCGCATCTCGTCGGCGTGGCTGCCGATGACGACCACGACGCGGCTGCAGCCGGCCTTGATGGTGGCGTCGACGATCCACTGGACCATGGGCTTACCCAGGATCTTGTGCGAAACCTTGCAGTGGTTCGACTTCATGCGGGTGCCCTCGCCGGCAGCGAGGATAATTGCGGTTGCGTCCATGTGATCTCCTGTTACGTTATAGAGACGTGTGTTTGGAAACGATACACGGCGCAATATGATACCGCAGGCATATGATGAGCGCGTAACGTTTGGGCCGCGGCGGCTGGGTTTGTGGTTCCGGCGCGGCGGTTGCGCTGCTTGTGCGGTGTTTGCGGCACTGCGGCATTGGTATTTGGGTGAGAGGGCGGGTGCCCGTGGACAATATGCGAGAGAGGTCGGACATCGAGCCCGTCGCGGCATTTTCGATGTCGCACCCGGCGGTGCCTACGCTCTACATGGCGCTAACGCTGGGGCTCACCATGTTCTCGATGCAACCGGTGCTGATCGCGCTGTCGCTCGCAGGCGGGCTGGCATACGGCTTTGCGACCCGCGGGGCCGCTCGCACGCTGAACGCGCTTCGCTGGCAGCTGCCGGTGATTTTGATTATCGCGCTGGTGAATCCGCTGTTTAGCGCCTCGGGCTCGACGGAGGTGTTCCGCATCGGCATGCGCGCGGTGTATCTGGAGAGCATGGTATACGGCCTGTGTATGGGCGGGCTGTTTGTGGCGAGCGTGCTGTGGTTTGAGGCTGCGGCGTCGATGCTCGAATACGACAAGGTGCTCGCGCTGCTGGGCAACGCCGCGCCGGTGCTCGCGCTCATGATCTCGATGTGCATGCGGCTTATCCCGCAGTTTTTGCGCCGCGGCCGCACGGTGCTGGCGGTACAGGATGCGATCGACGTTCCGGGGCGCGCTCCGGCCGACCCCGTGCGCTCGCGCTTGCGGGCCTCGAGTGTGCTGATGGGCTGGGGCATGGAAGATTCGCTTGAGCGCGCCGACGCCATGCGTTCGCGCGGGTGGGGTGCTGCGCCGCGCCGTACGACGTATGCGCGGTATCGGCTGAGGCGCGGCGACGTTGCCGCGCTGGTTGGACTTGCAGTGTTTGGTGTCGCCGCGGTGGCGGTGGCATGGACCGCGACAACGCAGTATTCGTTTTACCCGCAGCTTTCGGTGCCCGCGCCGTGGCTGGGCTATGTCTTGTACGCTGCCTGGATGGTGCTGCCCTGCGTGCTGCATGCGATCGATGAGAAGAGGTTCGGCTGATGGCTCGGTTGGATAGTGGCCCGGCGTCGGGCGCGGCGTGCGACCCGGATATGCCGGCGATTGAGGTGCGGAGCCTGAGCTTTGCCTACCCCGGGGCCGATGCTGCGGTGCTCGAGGGGCTCGACTGGTCTGTTCCCCAAGGTGCGTTTGCGCTGCTTGTTGGCGGTACCGGATCGGGTAAGTCGACGCTGCTGTCGTTGCTCAAGCCCGAGATCGCTCCGGCGGGCGAGTGCACTGGCGATGCGCGCGTGCTGGGCGAGAACGTTGCCGACATGGACGTGCGCGCGTCTGCGGAGCGCGTGGGCTACGTGTTTCAGGATCCCGAGAACCAGATTGTGTGCGAGACCGTGTGGCACGAGATGGCGTTTGGCCTGGAAAACTTAGGCATGTCGCGCGACGAGATGCGCCGCCGTGTTGCCGAGACCAGCTATTTCTTTGGTCTGGAGGACTGGCTTCATCGCGATACCGATACGCTTTCGGGTGGCCGCAAACAGCTGCTGTCGCTTGCCGCCGTCCTGGCGCTGCGTCCGCGTGTGCTGCTACTCGACGAGCCCACGTCTCAGCTCGATCCCGTTGCCGAGAAGAATTTTCTGCACGCGCTGTTTCGCGTGAACCGTGAGCTGGGCTGCACGGTTGTTGTGGCTACGCATCAACCGCGGCCGATGCTCGAGTATGCGACGTGTGCGTACCGGATTGAGGGCGGTCGCGTGCGCGAAGTGGCGGATATGGCTTCTTTGGGACGCCGAGAATCGCTGTTTTCCGATGACATGTTGGGGTGGGGTGCCATCCGATGTGCAAAAAACGGAGTATTCAGCAGGCGTGAGGACAATTTGGGCTCTCTGGAGCCGCCCGGGGACGTATCGAGCGCGAAAAAAAGATCGGAATTGGACAAATCGTCCGAATTTGTGGAGCAAACGTCGCTCGAGAACGGCTCGGAAGCCTTCCCGCGCACGGATGGAGGCAGAATACTCCAAAAAATGCACGGCGGGTCGGCTACCACCCTGTCGGAAGGCTGGTTTCGCTACGATCGCGTTGGCGGTTGGGTGCTGCGCGGGCTCGATGTGACGTTTTCAGCCGGCGCGGTGCATGCGGTCGTGGGCGGAAACGGCTGCGGCAAGTCGACGATGCTCTCGGTGCTGGCCAAGACTGCCAAGCTGCAGCGCGGCCGCATGGTGCGCGGAGCGGCTTCGGCGGCGCTGCTGCCTCAGAATCCCAAGGCCCTGCTGGTCGCCGAGACGGTTCGCGATGAGCTGATGGAATGGGCCTCGACCTGCGGATATGACGAGAACTTGGCGCGGGAGCGTGCGGCGCAACTGGGATTGGACGGCCTGGAGACGCGCCACCCCTACGACCTCTCGGGCGGACAGCGCCAGCTGCTCGCGCTGGCAAAGCTGCTGCTGATTGGCCCCGAGCTGCTGCTGCTTGACGAGCCCACGAAGGGCTTGGACCTGGAGAGCCGCCGCATCATCGACCGCGCCCTGCGTGACCATGCGAATGCCGGCGGTACCGTCATCATGGCCACGCACGACTTAGACTTTGCCGAGCAGGTGTCCGACGACGTCGCCATGATGTTTGACGGCGAGATTGCCTGCATGGAGCCCCCGGCCGACTTCTTTGCCGACAACGTGTTCTATAGGGCATGATGGGATGACGGACTGTCGTTTCTCGCGCTTGCTTGCAAAACTGGAGATCCCGCTGCTCCTGGCGGTGCCGGCAGTGATGACTGCGGCGTTGCTGGCGGGCGTTGAGCAGGCAGCGTTGGCCATGCTTGTCGTGGTGGCGCTGGTGCTTGCGCTGTTCTTTGCGGGTTACGAGGTGTCGCGCCCGGGCCTGCGCCAGATTATGCCCACGCTGGTGTTGGCGGCGTTGGCCGCGGCGGGGCGCATCTTGTTTGGCCCCATTCCCGACTTTAAACCGGTGAGCGCCATCGCCATTATCGCGGGGGCGACGCTTGGTCGCCGCAATGGTTTTATGGTTGGCGCGCTGGCGGCGCTGACCAGCAATTTCTTTTTTGGACAGGGCATGTGGACGCCGTGGCAGATGTATGCCTGGGGTCTGGTTGGCTATGTTGGCGGCGCGCTGGCGCATGCGGGCGCGTTCGACCGTGCGGATGGAACCGTGCGCATGCCGGCGCTGATGGCGTACGGCTTTGCCTCGGGCTTGCTCTACGGCGTTGTGATCAACGCGTATGACATCATCGGTTTTGTTCAACCGCTCACGTGGGCGGGCGCCATAGCGCGTCTTGCTACGGCGGTGCCGTTCGACATCACGCATGGCCTCGCGACCTGCGTGTTCTTGGCCGCTCTGTACAAGCCCTGGTGTCGCCGCATCAACCGCGTCGTCGTGAAATACGGGCTTTAGGGCTGGTTGCGCCGGGGCGGGAATCAATACTGCCGAAGTGCCATTTCAAAACTATGCCGGTTTACGGGGCTAGATTGGCACAGGCAGACCATACCGGCTTTTTTCGAAATAGAGCAAGCCGTTTACCTGCAGTTTTACTATTTTGGAATTGCGTATGGTTGGGGATTCGCGATTTATCCCCGTAAGCCGGCGTAGTTTTGGAATGGCCGACTAATAATGACGGGCATCGCAGCCCTCAGAGAGTCAATTGATCCGTTTTCTTCCGTCCCCAGACGTCCCCAGGGAATCAGTTGACGGCGCTCGCCACGAAACTGGCCCATCTACTACGTTTAGCCCGACACCCCCAAGCACAACCGCGTTTTATGAAAAACCGCAGGCTTTCTACCTGCGGTTTTCTTTTTGCGTTGTTCGCTGTGGTTGAGGATGGCGGCCTAAACGTAGTAGATGGGCAGGTTTCGTGGCGGGCGGGGTG
>DXZV01000001.1:0-2047 GCA_019419485.1 Collinsella sp. | reverse complement strand
CGCAAGACGAAAACGACCCGCCTTTCTCCGCCTTTGGGAGATCAGTTGGGCTAGAGCTCCAGGGCGAGCGTGACGGGGCAGTGGTCGCTGCCGAAGATGTCGCCGCGGATGCCGGTGTCGCGTACGTTGCCGGCGATTGCGTCGCTTACCAGGAAGTAGTCGATGCGCCAGCCGGCGTTGTTCTTGCGGGCATTAAAGCGGTAGCTCCACCAGCTGTAGACGCCCTCGACGTTCGGATTTGCCGCGCGCCAGGTATCGGTAAAGCCGGCGTCGAGCAGCTCGGTGAACTTGCCGCGCTCCTCGTCCGAAAAGCCTGCGTTGCCGCGGTTGGACTTGGGGTTCTTAAGGTCGATCTCCTCGTGTGCCACGTTAAAGTCGCCGCAGGTTACCACGGGTTTGCCGGTCTCGCGCTCGAGCGCGTTCAAAAAGCCGCGGTAGGCATCGTCCCAGGCCATGCGCACGTCGATGCGGGCGAGTTCGTTTTGCGCGTTGGGCGTGTAGACATCCACAAACCAGAATTTGTCGAACTCCAGCGCGCAGACACGACCCTCGGTCGCGGCTTGGGCAACGAGCTCGGCTGCCTCGCCTTCACCGGCGTGGGGCAGCAGCGCGTCGGCGCGCAGCACGCGCAGCGGTTCCTGGCGGCTAAAGACCGCGGTGCCCGAGTAGCCCTTGCGCTCGGCGTAGCTCCAGGTTTGGTGATAGCCGGGCAGGTCGACCTGCACCTGGCCTTCTTGCAGTTTAGTTTCTTGCAGCGCTAGGACATCGACATCGAGTTCCTGTGCGATCTGGGTAAAGCTCGGGTCCTTTTTGAGCACGGCGCGCAGGCCGTTAACGTTCCACGAGGCGAAAGTGTAAGTCTGAGGCATGGTGTCCTTTCGACGGGGTTGGCAGGCTTAAGATTAACGCAACTAGAGCGGGGCGGAGTCCGCGAGTGATAGTGTGAACGCCGCCGTCCCGGAGACACGGACGGAGGTCATATATGACGCAGGCAATATCGGATCCCAAGCAGGCCTCCGCCGCGCTGGCGGAGCTGTTCGAAACCCATAGCCACGTGGTCTTCTTTGGCGGCGCGGGTGTTTCCACGGCAAGCGGCATTCCCGATTTCCGCAGCGTGGACGGCCTGTATCACCAGCAGTTTGCCTATCCGCCCGAAACCATGCTCTCGCATAGCTTTTACGAGACGCATCCGGCCGAGTTCTTCGACTTCTACCGCACCAAGATGATCGCGCTTGGCGCCAAGCCCAGCTGCTGCCACACCAAGCTGGCCGAGCTGGAGCGTGCCGGCAAGCTCGACGCCGTGGTGACGCAAAACATCGATGGCTTGCATCAGATGGCGGGCTCGCAGCGCGTGTTTGAGCTGCATGGCTCGGTACACCGCAATATCTGCCAGACGTGCGGCGCGGTCTACAGCGCCGAATGGATTTGCGCGCGCGAGCACGAGGATGCCGCGGGCATGCCCGTGTGCCCTACGTGCGGCGGTCGCATCAAGCCCGATGTGGTGCTCTACGAAGAGCCGCTCGACGAGCACGTGCTTACCGGCGCCGTTGCTGCCATCGCCGCAGCCGACGCCCTCGTCGTGGGCGGAACCTCGCTCGTAGTGTATCCGGCGGCGGGCCTCACGCGTTACTTTACTGGCGATACGCTGGCCATTTGCAATTTGGCGCCCACCGATCAGGATGCAAATGCCGACCTGCTGATTTCTTGCGACATCGCGGCCGCGTTTGCGTTCTAGCCCGCGCGCGCGGATACAATAGAAAGACTGATTGCAAAGCGACCCCGCCGTCAGCGCCCGAACGCGGCGGCGTGGGCATTTTAGGAGGATGTTCATGGCGAACGACAGCAAGACATGGCGGTGCGGAAAGTACGAGCTCAGCTTTGATCGTCCGCGCATCATGGGCGTCCTCAATGTGACGCCCGATTCGTTTAGCGACGGCGGGGAGCACTTCGACCCGGATGCCGCCATCGAGTACGGCCTGGCGATGCTCGACGCCGGCGCCGACATCATCGACGTGGGCGGCGAGTCCACACGCCCCGGCTTCACGCC